>CASGED010000092.1 GCA_949300425.1 uncultured Bacteroides sp. | reverse complement strand
CTCATGTAAGACCTCCTCATGCGTTACGTGAGATGTCTCGACAAGCTCGACATGACAGATAACATCATAAAAATCTGTGTAAATCTGTCTAATCTGTGTCATCTGTGTGCCATAAAACACAACGCTAAATTATCATTTACCTATGCATTCTCCGGATGAACCCTATTTAAGCTGTCGGCTTAACTCCTTACCCCCTCACTCCTATATAAAAGTGGAAAACAGCCAAGAAAAAATACAGACAGCCGTAGCCCTTTCCCCACAGGAAAGAGCCGGAGAAGGACCCGGCTTCATCGCCTACGCCAACTCCCGCGTCGCGAAACTGCAGGACGAGGGACGTTACGATGCCGCCAACAAGCTGAGAATGTATCTCAGGAAGTTCATCGCCTATTTAGGCAAGAACGAAGTCCCTTTCAAGGACTTTGACGCCCTGCTGATACGCAATTACCATACCTGGCTGAACAACCAGGAGTTGGGCCGCAACACCATCTCCCTGTACATCCGGAACTTGAAACGGGTTTATCGCCTTGCCGTAGACAGCGGACTGGCCGACGAGTGCCATCCCTTTGCGGGCATGGACGTGAGCTACCGCGTCAAGAAAGAGAAGAACGGCCTGACGCTCAATGAGGTGAAACGCCTGCGCGGTCTGGACCTGAGCGGCGAGTCCTCATCGGCCGTCTTCGCCCGCGACATCTTCCTTTTCTCGGTCTATGCGCGGGGCATGCGGAGCGATGACCTTTTCCGCCTGACAGAAGGAAACATCCGGAACGGACGGCTCACCTATCGCCAGCGCCTCACCGGCAAGGAAGTCTCCATCCCCTGGGAACCGGTGTTGCGGGAGATTGCAGACCGCTACAAGCGGGAAGGCGCGTCCCGCCTTTTCCCCGTCGTCACGGCAAAAGACCCGCGCGAACAATGGAGGCAGTATGACTGCGCCCTGCACCGCATCAATTACAACCTGAAGAAACTGGGTGAAAAGATGGGGCTCGGCTATCCGCTGAACCTTACGGTCGCCCGCCATTCGTGGGAGAGCATGACGAAGGGCTTAAGCATAAGCGACCTTTTGTGAAACAGACAGGGAATACTTTGAAATGACGGACAAAGACGGCAGCTTTCACGGCCCGGCCGCTTTAGCAGCGTTTACCGGTGGAAACCGTGTCGGCCGCCATCATTAAAAAGAGAAACGGATAAAAAATGGGGTATTTTCTCTTTCCATTGAAAATATTCATTACCTTTGTCCTATCAAAATTCTAAGGAAACATGACGCAACAAGACTATTTATCCGCATTGTCTCCCCATCTTTTTTGGGATATAGACAAGAACCGTGCAGACATGGACAGTTGTCCGTCGCAAATCATTCAGCGTGTGCTTGAATATGGAACTTTGGATGACTGGAAACTGATATTGTCTTACTATGGATTGGATAAAATAGTCAGTGAATGCCGTAAGTTGCGCACATTGGATGCCAAGGCACTATCATTTATATGCTGCATATCCAATACAGACAAAACCCAATACCGATGCTATCATACCACACAATCGAACCCCGCACGTTGGAACTTCTGAAAAAGTTATCAAGTAAAGATTTCCTTTCAGAAACGAGACTGGTAGGTGGAACAGCATTAGCACTCCAGTACGGACATCGTATGTCTGTCGATTTAGATTTTTTCGGAAACATAGACAGTGATGCTGTCGATTTTAAAACACAATTGAAGGAAATAGGAAAATTATCCGTCATTAAAGAGTCAAAAGACATACATATCTTTCTGCTTGACGGAATAAAAATAGACTTTATCAATTATCCATATCCATGGATTGGTGACGCCGTAAAAGAAGATGAGATTGTTTTGGCATCTCCACAAGATATAGCAGCGATGAAAATCAATGCTATAGAAGGGAGAGGAAGCAAAAAAGATTTCATTGACGTTTACTTTTTATTGCAACATTATTCCATGCAAGACATCTTGGGGTTTTATGCAAAAAAATATCCTGAATATTCTATTTTTCGTGCTTTGATGAGCATGACTTATTTCGATGATGCGGAAAATCAATTCATGCCAAAAATGTTTGTGAATTTGGAATGGGAAGAAATAAAAGATGCCTTACGTAAAGAGGTATCGCAAGTGAGTATTCAGATTTGACATATCGTTTAAGAAGAGACCTGAAGATGACACAAAGACGGCAGCTTTCACGGCCCGGCCGCTTTAGCAGCGTTTACCGGTGGAAACCGTGTCGGCCGCCATCATAAAAATAAAGGATCAATGGAACAGGCTGTTATACTCGCCCGACGCGTCAAAGCACGGGCAGTCCTTCTTCACGCCGGGCAAGTCCCGGTGTCCTGCCACCAAAGCGGCAGGAAAGAGACGGTGCAACTTCCACAGCAGTTCCAGCAGTGCCGCCTTTTGTTCCGGCGTCCGCGTGTCGGCGTTTTTTCCTCGTCCGTCCAGTCCGCCTTCGTAGCAGATGCCGATGGAGCAGCGGTTGAAGCCACGCGCGTGCGCCCCCACTTCCAGCAAGCCCCGGTGGCGGGTCACGACACCGCTCCTGCGGATATAAAAATGATAACCCACGGTACGGAAGCCGCGCGCCTTGTGGTCACGCAGCAGCTGTTCCGCCGTATAGTCGCGGTCACAACGGGTGGCCGAGCAATGGATGACGAGGAAGCGGACCGCGTCCGCCCCGCTCATCATCAGCCCGCTTTCCACCCGGGTCAGCAGGTCGCGCTCGTTGAGCGCCTCCTCCCCGCCGATCGTCATGGGAAACGTTTCCTGTATCATCGCCGTGCCGATTAAAGGATTACCGCACACGAAGATACACCCAACGCGGTCAAAGCCGCCACAATGGCCTGTACAATGGCCTGAAGGATTTTCGTCCAACTGAATCTGTTAGAATTTTCACTCATAATCGTTTTGTTTTAAAATGGTTAGAAAAAATGTTTAGTTGAAGAATGATAAATTAAGAATGAAGAATTACGAATCAGAGTAATCAAGAAGGTGCGTTCCATTATTATTCTTCATTCATCAT
>CASGED010000091.1 GCA_949300425.1 uncultured Bacteroides sp. | reverse complement strand
ATACAATATCTCTTCCTTATTCAAGAACAACAGAAAACTGAAACAGGCTCGCCTGAATGTCCGCCAGGCACAGGAACAACGCCAGTTGGCGCAAGAGCAAATAGAGAACGCCGTGCAGGAAGGATATGTGAACTTCCTGACCGCCTTTACCGACTTGCGAACACAGGAAAACAGCGTAAGACTGGCTGACGAGAACTATCATGTCACCGACAACCGCTACAAGAATGAAATGGCGTTGCTGACCGACATGCTAGATGCCAGCAACATGAAACTCACCGCCGACTTGGGATTGGTGGATGCCCGCATAAATATCCTGTATAATTATTATAAGATGAAATACATCACACATACTTTATAAACTCAAAAGCATTATGATTACAAGAAAGACTAAAAAATTGGTTTACAACATAGTTGTTATTGCGTTGCTGGTTATCGGAATGGCATACGTGTGTTCACGTTTCATCCATTTAGGGAATGTGGAGTATACGGACAATGCGCAGGTAAAACAACATATCACCCCCGTCAATACGCGAGTACAGGGTTTCATCAAGAAGATTTATTTCGATGAATACAAGCCTATACACAAGGGCGACACGTTGCTCGTGATTGAAGATGCGGAGTTTAGATTGCGTTTGGCACAAGCCGAAGCGGACTTGGCAAACGCACTGGCAGGACAGCAGGTTACAAGCGCAGGGATAGCCACTACGCAAAATAATCTAACGGTCAACGATGCCAGCATTGAGGAAGTCCGTGTGCAACGGGCTAACGCAGAACGTGAATTACAACGTTATAAAAAACTACTGGAAGAAGATGCCGTCACCCGTCAGCAATACGACAACATTAAGACGGCATACGATGCCATCAATGCGCAGTATGAGCGGGTACTTCGCATAAAACATTCCACATCCTTGACCAAAGAAGAACAGACGCATCGGTTGGGGCAAAACGAGGCTGCCATCCGTTTGGCGCAAGCTGCCGTGGATTTGGCTCGTCTGAACCTGTCCTATACGGTCATAGTCGCTACCTGTGATGGTGTGACCGGACGTAAAGACATCCACGAAGGGCAGTTGGTACAGCCCGGCCAGACAATGGTGGACATTGTGGACAATGGCGACTTGTGGGTCATCGCCAACTATCGGGAAACCCAGCTTCCGAATATCAAGGAAGGAGCCGAGGTCACTTTTACAGCCGATGCCGTTCCGGGCATAACCTATAAAGGTGTAGTGGAATCCATATCCGATGCTACCGGAGCAGCGTTCTCCTTGATACCGCAAGACAATGCCACAGGAAACTTTGTCAAAGTGGAGCAAAGAGTCCCCATCCGCATCCGTCTGCAAGGCAATGACGCGGACAAAGTGAGCCGTCTAAGAGCCGGATTTAATGTAGAATGTAAAGTGGAATACTGATATGAGCGGAACTGCACAACCTATACCTTTCTCCATGCCAATGTTCAAGAGCTTTGTCCCTGAGCGGATACGGCCTTGGATATATGTGTTCATCGCCTTTACTTTCCAATTTTCCGGAGGGCTTTATTTGGGCACGCTGAACCAGATGATGGGGGAAACGACCCTGATGCGGGAAGACCTGCTGATGTGCCTCTACGCAAACTTGGCAGGGATGGCTATCTATTTTCCTTTGCTGTTCCGTATGAAATTCCGCTTCACCAACAAGACCTTGTTGTGTGGGGCAGCTACCGGGGTATTGCTCTGTAATCTGGTTGCACCGCATATCACTTTCCTACCGTTGCTGTGGCTGGTATGCTTCATCGAAGGCATGTGTAAGATACAAGGTACGTTTGAATGT
>CASGED010000090.1 GCA_949300425.1 uncultured Bacteroides sp. | reverse complement strand
TTGCTTAAAACCGCGGATTTTGGTAGCGGTATAGGTATATTGCCAGCCATCGCCCATCTTTCCGGTTTGAGGCGTCCAGAAGTTCATGCCCCAAGGACGTGCAATGGCAGGATACGTATTTCCGGTAGAAAGTTCGAAAGTGGACTGCGTACCGACTAACGGGTTCACATAGTCGGAATAGTCTTTTGCTTGTCCTAAGATAAACAGGCAGGCAAGCAAGGTGAATAATAAGCTTCGTTTTTTCATGGTGAATTTCATTTTAATTTGCTAATGTGTCAATTTACTATACGCCCCATTTTGTCGGTTGTCCAGTCATGGTTATTTCCAATACACCTCCGGCGGCGATAGCTTTGTGTTCCAAGAACGGCTTGTCGAGCGGTTCTCCGTTTAAGGTTGCGCTTTCAATGTACTTATTGTCTGCCGAGTTGTTTTTAGTCACAATCGTGAAGGTTTTTCCTTCGGGCAGGTTGATGACCGTTTTGTCGAATATCGGACGTCCAATGGAGTATACCGGCTTGCCCGGACATACTTGATAGAATCCCATAGAGTTCAAGATATACCATGCCGACATCTGTCCGCAGTCTTCGTTGCCCGACAAGCCGTCTGGTTCGTTACGGTATTGTTCTTTCAGCACGCGGTCTATCAGCTCTTGAGTCTGCCACGGGCGATTCACGTAATTGTACAAGTGGATGACGTGGTGGCTCGGTTCATTACCCTGTGCGTATTGGCCGATTAATCCGGTGATGTCTGCCGATACTAATTCGCCTTCGATGGTGGAATCGGCGTTAAACAATGAATCGAGTTTGCCGGCGAACGCTTCTTCACCTCCCATCAGTTCTACGAATCCTTCTACATCCTGCGGTACAAACCACAACCATTGCCAAGCGTTGCCTTCGCAATAGTCATCGTTGCGGTGGTTCGATGCTTTCGGATTAAACGGCGTGCGCCAGTTGCCGTTTGAATCCAATCCGCGCATGAAGCGGGTAGACGGATCAAAATAATGGGTATAGGCTTTGGCGAACTTCGCGTATTTCTCTTGGTTCTTATAGTCGCCTACGGCTTCTGCTAAGATGGAGATGCAGTAGTCATCGTATGCGTATTCCAAAGCTTTGGCTACCGATTCATTCTCGCGGTCGCACGGGATATAGCCGATGGTGTTCTTGTAATATTTTGCCTTCGGCATCAGGAAAGGTAATACTTCGGGCGGGCATTTGATGCCGGTTGTGTCGTATTCTGCTACGCGCAAACAAGCCTTGTAAGCTTCCTGCAGATCGAAGTCGGCGATGCCTTTTGTATATGCGTCGGCAATGAGTGATACGGCGTGATAGCCAATCATTGTGCCTGTATAGTTTCCTGCCAATTCCCATTTCGGGAAAACACCGCCTTCTTGGCTCTTCAATATCAGCGAGCGGATGAAGTCGTTGTTCAGTTGCGGGTCTATGATAGTCAGCAGCGGGTGAAGCGCACGGAATGTGTCCCATAAAGAGAATACAGTATATACCGGTTTGTTCACATCGCCTTGATGTGCTTTCATGTCCATGCCCCAATGCCGTCCGTCCGCATCGGTAAACAAGTTCGGGCTGATGGCTGCATGATACATGGCGGTATAGAATATTTCCTTATTGGTTTCGTTGGTTGTGGTGATGTCGATTTTCGATAACCATGTGTTCCATGCCGCTTTCGCATCGTTGCGCACTTTGTCAAAATCCCATGCCGGAATTTCGGCTTCCAAATTTTTCTTTGCGCCTTCTGTATCAACGGTAGAAAGTCCTACTTTCACCAATACTTGTTCGTCTTTTTGGGTTTCG
>CASGED010000089.1 GCA_949300425.1 uncultured Bacteroides sp. | reverse complement strand
CTGGTAAACTAACTGCCACATATCGTTTACTTCTGTCTTGATGTTGAGAAGTTCGTTTTCTACAAATTTTACCATGTTCGTTTTTAATTATGGGTTAAAGTTAATGATAAAACGCAGATTATCGCAGATTAACGCGGATTATTCTTTCGCAGAGGATTGATTTTGATTTGTAATCTGCGAAAATCTGTGTTAATCTGCGTTTTTCCATATTATTATATACAAGTTTATCCGAAACGTCCCGTGATGTAATTCTGGGTTGCTTCCTTGTCGGGGCTGGTGAAGATTTTCTTTGTTTCACCGTATTCCACCATTTCGCCCATATAGAAGAAAGCGGTCTTGTTGCTCACACGGGCAGCTTGCTGCATGCTGTGGGTCACGATGACTACCGTGGTCTGCGAGCTCAGTTCGCAAATCAACTCCTCGATTTTCGAAGTCGAGATAGGGTCGAGTGCCGAAGCGGGTTCGTCCATCAGCAAGACCGAAGGTTCTACCGCCATGGCGCGAGCGATACACAGACGTTGCTGTTGTCCGCCGGAGAGGTCGTAAGCCGAGGCTTTCAGCTTGTCTTTTACTTCGTTCCATAAAGCGGCGCCTTTCAGTGCAGTTTCCACACGTTCGGTGATGAAGTCTTTGTCTTTAATTCCGTTTACTCGTAAGCCGTATGCTACATTTTCGAAGATACTTTTCGGAAACGGGTTAGGGCGTTGGAACACCATGCCCACATTCTTACGTAAGATGTCTACATTGACCGACGGGTCGTAAATGTTCCGTCCATCAATGTCTATTTCTCCTGTCAGCCGGGTGCCCGGAATCAAATCGTTCATGCGGTTGAACAAGCGCAGGAAAGTTGATTTACCACATCCGGAAGGACCGATAAAAGCTACTACCTCATTGTTGGGGATAGTAATATTGATGTTCTTCAGCGCATGGAAGTCGCCGTAATAGAAATCTACGTTTTTAGCTTCAATCTTATTCATACAGATGACGATAATGTGTTATTTTGATTTTAGTTTGTTCTCGAAATATTTACGGATGTAATTAGCTAATAGATTCATAATTAATACGATGACTATCAGTACAAAAGCTGTGCCGTAAGCAATAGGGGTTTGTGCTTCGATGTCGGTACCGCTGGTGGCGATGACATACAAGTGATAAGGCAGTGCCATACATTGGTCGAAGACGCTTGACGGCAATTTCGGTAAGAAGTAGGCTGCACAGGTAAAGAGGATAGGAGCTGTTTCGCCCGACACACGTCCCAATGAAAGAATCAATCCCGTGATGATGCGGGGCATTGCCATTGGCAGTAACACTTTCCAAATGGTCTGTGCCTTGGTGGCTCCTAATGCTAAGCTTCCTTCCCGATAGCTGGTGGGGATGTCTTTAAACGCTTCTTCGGTAGTGCGGATGACAATCGGCAATGCTAATAGACCCAAAGTGAGCGAGCCGGCAATGATGCTGTCGCCGAACTCCAGGTAATTGACGAAGAACGCCATACCGAACAGGCCGAACACGATGGACGGGATGCCTGCCAAGTTGTTTGTCATGGTGCGGATGAAGTTCACCACTTTGCCTTTCGGCGCATATTCGTTCATGTAGATGCCGCTCATTACGCCTACGGGGAAAGAGAATAGGGCACTTCCTATCATCAGGTAGAACGTACCTACGATAGCGGGCCAGATACCTCCCTTGGTCATGCCATCGGTAGGCGCTTGGGTAAGGAAATCCCAGTTGATGACGCTGATGCCTTTCACGATGATGAATCCTAAGATGTAGAACAGCACCGCCGCGATGAAATAGCTCAGTATGCGGAAGCAGACGAACATCCCATTCTGGATGCCTTTTTTCCGCTTCATGTAAGACGAATCAATTTCTACTGCCATGGCTTATTTCTTGAATTTGTTGCGTGAAGATACGATTTCTACGCAAGAGTTAATAATTAAAGTGATGAAAAAGAGGATGACACCCAATAAGAAGAGCGACTGGTAATGCGCGCCTCCTGCAGGTGCTTCGCCCAATTCGGCTGCAATGGTTGCGGGAATGGTACGCAAAGGTTCCAAGATGCTGTGAGGCATGACTGCTGCATTACCTGTCACCATCAGTACTGCCATAGTCTCGCCGATGGCACGTCCGATGCCAAGTACAATGCCCGAAGTGATGCCGGATATGGAAAAGGGAATCACTACTTTGTAAATAGTTTGCCATTGGGTCGCTCCTAAAGCTAAGCTGGCTTCGCGCATATTCCGCGGACAACTGCGCATGGCATCTTCGCCTACGGTGATGATGGTAGGCAATGCCATGATGGCAAGCACCAAGCTGCCTGCCAAACCTGATTCACCTACGGGCAGATTGAATGTCTGTTGAAGGAAAGGTACGATGACCGCCAACCCGAAGAAACCGTAGACTACCGAAGGAATGCCGTTCAGCAATTCGATAATCGGTTTCAGGAACTTGCGGGTCTTCTCGTTCGCCACTTCGGCTAAATAAATGGAAATTGCCAATCCGAAGGGCAAGGCGATGAGGATAGCGAAGAAGCTGACCCATAACGTACCGCCAATTAGCGGAAGGATGCCAAAGATGGGGGAGGGTGTTGCCGTTGGGAACCACTCGTTGCCTAATACGACATCTTTTACGGGGATGTTCTGCCGCTCGATGTAATGGATGTCTTTTTGCCCTTCCATCAATACGTCGGGAACGTATGCGACAATGCCTGGAGTCTGGTGAATCTGTTCGGCGATTTTAGCGCCGGCAAATTCGTATTCCGCTCCTAATTCTTCTTCCGTGTAATGTTTGTCAAGGTCTTCCAAGCGGAATACGGTAATGGGCATATCCTTTCCGCCCACTTCTTTCCAGTTGGTGATTTCCTCATCGAAGATGTTCTTGATTTGCTGTGCACTCAGCTTTTTCACATCGTTATCCTTGTTGAGCGCCAAGACATATCCGTCTTCTACGATGGGATTGTTGAAGAGGCCTACTGCTTCCTTGAACAGGAAGCCGATAATCAGCAGGATGACTACGCTGGTGGTAAACCCGCTCACGGTAAGTATATACCGTG
>CASGED010000088.1 GCA_949300425.1 uncultured Bacteroides sp. | reverse complement strand
TGTTTAATGGCACACAGATGACACTGATGAGACAGATTTACACAGATTTTAAAGGGCTTCGCCTACAGGTTTAAAGAATAAATCTGTGGTCATCTTGTGAAATCTGTGTCATCTGTGTGCCATCTAAATTCCCATTTATCACCTCGAAGTAATACTACTACCTTATCAGGGCAACGCCTTTACCGTCTGACGCAGGCGAATGTCTTTGCTCGAAGCGCCTACCATCAGTTCAAACTCTCCGGGCTCTACCGTCCAGCGCATATTGCGGTCTAACAGCTGCAAGTCTTCCGGAGTCAGGCGGAAAGTGACAGTTCTCGTTTCACCGGGTTGTAACGTAACACGCTCGAAGCCGCGCAATTGCGAATCGTAGGTAATGACACTGCCCACTTTGTCGCGCACATATAGCTGCACCACTTCATCGCCCGAACGTTTACCTGTATTGGTTACCTTCAACTTCACGGTATAATCCCCCTGCGTGGGCTGCTCCAACGGAGTAACTTCCAAGTCTGAATAAGCAAAGGTCGTGTAGCTCAATCCGTAACCGAAAGGATAAAGCTCACCCTGTACGCGCGTCGAGCCTGACCCGTTGGGACCACTCTTCGGCTGGTTTCCGTGCGAACCGGGCTTAAACGGGAAATTCAGTTCTATCTGTCCTACACTTTTAGGGAAGGTAACAGTCAGTTTACCACCCGGATTACATTCACCAAATAAAGTTTCGGCAATGACATTTCCACCTTGGCAACTCGGGAACCAAGTCTCCAAGATGGCGGGAATATATTGGTCTGCCCAATTGATAGTCAACGGCTGGCCATTAATCAGAACAAGCACGACCGGCTTCCCCGTAGCGTACAATGCCTCGAGCAGTTGCTGCTGACGCCCGGGCAAATCGAGCGAGGTGCGCGAACGGCTTTCACCCGTGCGATATTCATCCTCACCCAACACGGCTATTATCACGTCACATTCCGAAGCCTTTTCTACGGCTTCCGCCATATCCGCCTTTTCTTGTTCGGTCAGCGGGGTAGGAAGTATCTCGCTTGCCGGCCAGTCCTTATCCACGATGTCGCACCCCTTTGCATAGATTACGGCATCTTTACCTAAATAAGCACGCAATCCGTTCACTACGGAAATCTTTTCCAACCGGTTAGGCCCGTAACGGCTTTCCATAAAGTTGCTTTCGTCCGCCAAAGGTCCTGTCACCAACACTTTCTTCACCTGCTTTTTATCCAAAGGAAGCAACCCGTCTTCATTCTTCAGCAAAACTAACGATTGCTGTTGTACCTGCTTCACAAAGTCCATGTGATGTTCTATGCCACCTTTCTTAGCGGACATTTCTTTTTCATCCACATACGGATGGTCGAACAATCCCAGACGGAATTTTACGCGCAACACTTCCGCCACACGCTTGTCTATGGTAGCCATGGAGATTCGCTTTTCTTCCAGCAAACGGCGGATGGGAAGAATGAAATCCGAAGGCGGCGTAAAATGAGTACGCACGTTCAGTCCGGCTTCCAGCACCTGACGGACCGCTTCCTCATACGTGTCGGCCACATGGTGCTTAGTCTGGACAAACTCCACTGCCTCGCTATCGCTCACCACATATCCGTCGAAGCCATATTCCTCACGCAACAGTTCCGTCAGGAAATAATAACTGGCGCTGACAGGAACTCCGTCCCAATCGTTGTAGCTGCTCATCACACCCATGGGATGAGCCTCCTGGATGACCTTCTTGAAGGGGTACAGATAAAGCTGGTGCAATTCGCGTGGAGCCACATGCGGGTCGGTGCGGCAATTGCCGTCACGTCCGCCTTTGGGCACACTATAGACCGCATAGTGCTTCAAGGTGGAAGCCACTCCCTGCGACTGGATGCCCTTCACCATCTCCGTGCCTAACGAAGCCACCAGGTAAGGGTCTTCCCCATAACACTCCAACGTACGCCCCCAGCGAGGATCACGGGCTATATCGAGTATCGGCGCATAGACATTGGTGTACCCCAGCATACGCGCCTCTTGCCCGATAATGACGCCGGCCTGATGTATCAACTCCCGGTTCCAAGTGCTTCCCACCGCGATGGGAGCGGGCAAAGGCGTAGCTTTCGTATGGTTCAGTCCATGGATGCCCTCGTTGCTGAAGTCCACGGGTATGCCCAGCCGTGTTTCTTCTACAAACCAACGCTGTACTTGGTTGATGGCTTTGGCATGATTCTTAAACGGATAGAGCATCGGTTCTACCCGCTTCGACTTCCCGCCCACGCCGTTCAGCATTTCGTCGATATTGGCAATGCCGTCCTTCCAGACTTCCTGCTTCCATCCCGGCGTAGGCAACGAATCCCGCAACACTCGTCCATAGCCATAGAGGGTAGCCAACTGGCAGGTTTTCTCTTCCACATTCATCTGCGACAGTAAGTCCTGTACCCGTTTTTCCAAAGGTTGCGAAGCGTCTTCATACACATCCTTCACTCCATTCTTGTTGAAGTCAATCCATCCTTCGTGATAGATGGAATGCTTCTGCGCATGCAAGGGAAGCGCCATACACGCCCCAAGCGCCATACATAAAGCCAAACACCTGTTTTTCATCATTGATTCATATTATATAGTTCATTAAACAAATTCCAACTTTCATCCTTCGCAAGGGAATCGTAAAACGCGCGCATATCCCGCCTGTCCCGATGTCCCTTCCGCCGCCATTTCTCCAACAAGGACTCCGCTTGCCTCCTTATCCGCTCTTCGGCAGGAGCCAGCCGTTGCATGTATCCCTTACCCGTCCGGTCGTAGAGCAACGTCCAATGCAGGTAGCGTTCACTACCCATGCCCCACTTCAATCCAAACACTTTGTCTTTCAATCTTAAAGAGTAATAAGAGAAGGGAGATGTGCTCAACGCGTTATCCAAGCGGACACCGTCCGGCAACCGTTCATCCACCCATAACGGGACGGCGACGCCCGTAGGCGGATAGCCCAGCAACGTCCACATCGTGCTGAGTCCGGCATCCTCATCCGGCTTCACCCCTTGCACCACCACCGAACACGATGTGCTGCCGCGGGGAATAAAATCCTGGTCGACAAACCAGCCCGAAGCATCCTCCCCCGTGAAAGGAGGCTGACGCAAGTCTACGTCCAAAAGGCAATGATGGAACGAGCGCGAAAGATCCGTGAATATCCGTCCGGGAGTAATGGCTTGCTCACGTGCCAAAGGTTCGAGCACTCGCACCGCCTCCTGATAGCGTACGACGCCCGCACCCGGACCATACGTACCCGAAACTGAGAAATTGGTGCGTGCCACATAACCGTCGGGAGCAACCTGCGGGTCGTTGGCATCATACGCCTTATAAGCATAATCATCCACTTCGAACATCACCGCCCCACCCCGCGCGTCTATCACACCGAAGTTGGCTTCTATCCCGCTGGGCTTCCGAAGGGTGTCAAGATAATGACGGAAATCATCTACCGTGGCGCATAATTCCAAAGCCCGATGAATGGCACGTCCGTTGGCCACGCCCCGTTCTTCCCCTTCCTTCACGTCCACCAAGTTGTAACTCTGCGTGTTCATCAAGGCAAAGCCGGCGGAGTTTACCCCTATCCACGCCTCTTTTTTCAATGAGTAGTCTGCGCTATTTACCACGGCAATGAAGTCGTAACGTTCGCCGCGGACATACTCCACATGGTTTTGCAGGAAGTCTGTGTCGCGGTGTTTCCACAACAAAGGCCGTCCGTCCGGCGTTGCCCGTCCGGAAACCACGGCTGAGGTGCAGGCCCAAACCGCACACCAGCCGCACCAGCCTAATAGCAATAACAATATCCGTTTCATATCCTGTCACTCGGTTTTATCTGTTTCCGGGTCGCGTTCAGGCCCGATTGTCTTGTTCCAAACCTGTTACCTCGCAACGGTAGTCACATTACCAAAGCATGGTAACCACATTACCAAGCAATGGTAATCACATTACCACGGCGTGGTAACGTGATTACCACAGTGTGGGAACCACGCAGCCCCGTCAAAGCAGCAAGAATATCTCCTGCAAATATAGCTTTTCTGACTATATAAAAAAAGAGACCACCCCAAAATGAGGCAGCCTCTTCATCAGAAATCTAAGTGTGTGCTTTATTATTCGCCAATCCATGCGCCGGTCAGCCAGTCGCAGGCAGCCTTGATGGCGTCGAAATCAGCGAAAGTCAGGTTGGTGTCTACCTTGTTGCCTTCGCCGGCCAGGAAGTCGGTGTTGGTATAGATGTTTTCCTTGCTTTGCAGGTCGGTGCTGATAGTAACGTTGGTCAGCTTGGAAACGCCGTCCTTCAAAGCCTGCTCGGTCTGTGCGGTTTCTACCGTCAGCGGTTTGCCTTTGCCGCAAATCCGGGCGTTGTCCATCGTCACTTGCGTCCCGGCGCGCAGGCGGACACCTTGGCTGTCCTTACCGTTACCTACCAAGATGAGGTTGCTCAGCGTGGGATGTGCCACCGGAGCAGCATCGAAGTTGTCGCCATTGTTGTCGGCCTCAATCAAGCAATCGCAATCATAACCCAATGTCTCCTGCGGTTCCTGGTAAGCGACGAGGTCGGTACCCTTGCCGTTCCAGCCTTCCGTCCAGTCGAAAGAATCGTCGCTACAGCTGATAACCACCATGTTGCTGACGTTCACCGAACCGCCGAAGAACTCAAAGCCGTCGTCCGAACCTTTGTAAGCCACGCAGTGGTCTACCGTCGTGCCGTTGCCTACGCCATAGAAAGAGATTCCGTTAGCTTCGTGCTCTTCGTCAAAAGCATACCCGGTGTATTCCAGACGTACGTATTGCAGCGTACCGCTGTTGTCGGCGTCATTGTTGCCACCGTATGCGGCACCACCGATTTCGGAGCTTCCTTGTCCACCTTCCGCGTTGGTGTGGGCACGCCCGCAGATGTGGATGCCGCCCCAAGCGCCGGCTTCTTCCAGTTCAGCCGTCATGACGATAGGATTCTCCGCCGTACCAACGGCGTTGATTTTGGCGCCCTGCTTTACAAGGATATAGTCCACCACGTCATCATAAATAGATACAATCCGAACGCCTTCCGGAATGTTCAGCGTAGCGCCTTCTTCGATGGTATAAGCACCGTTCAAGCGATAAGTCGTGTTGGCCGTCAGTGTTACATCCGAAGTGATGGTACCGCTCAGGATTTCCGTTTCTTCCTGTGACGCGCTGGCTCCCCACTCGCGTGTCCAGCCCTCTATCCAGGGACAAGCGGCTGCTATGTCGGCATAAGTAGGATAACTGATGCTTTGGAAAGTCTTGTTGCCGTCTGCCAAAAATTCTTTTGCCGTGTAGATACCCTTTTCGCTGCTGATATTGCCGCTCAACGAAGTATTACTGATGCCCGCGCCTTCTGTTCCGTTCAGCAAAGCGTTTTCAGTTTCTTCACTTTCTACCACCAAGGGAAGACCCTTACCGCAGATTTGAGCGTTGTTCATCTTTACGTAAGTACCGCGACGAAGGCGCACGCCCTGTGCGTCGGCACCGTTACCGATGAGCAACAGGTTTTCCAATGTGGGGTTGGCAACCGGCTTGGATTGGAAATTGTTTTCGTTATTGTCGGCTTCAATCAGACAGTCACAGTCGTAGCCCAATACGTCCTCACTCTCCTGCACGGCTATGAGGTTCGTTGCCGTACCGTTCCAGCCTTCCGTCCAGTCGAAAGAGTCGTCGCTGCAATCTGTTACGACCATGTTGCTGACGTTTACAGCACCACCGAAGAATTCGAAACCGTCGTCCGAACCTTTGTAAGCCTGGCAGTGGTCTACCGTGGTGCCGTTACCCACACCGTAGAAAGAAATACCGTTGGCTTCGTGCTCCTCGTCGAAAGCGTAACCCGTATATTCTACACGGACATATCGCAGCGTACCGCTGTTGTCGCTGTCATCGTTACCACCGTATGCGGCGCCACCGATTTCAGAACTTCCCTGACCGCCTTCCGCATTGGTGTGGGCACGTCCGCAGATGTGAATACCACCCCATGCGCCCGGTTCTTCCTGTTCGCTTGTCATCACGATGGGAGCCGACTGCGTACCTACCGCGTTAATCTTCGCGCCTTGCTTTACCAATATATAATCTACCACATCGTCATATTGGGCAACAATCCGTACCCCCGGCTCGATGTTCAGCGTAGCGCCTTCCTCTACGGTGTATGCGCCCGTCAATTCATACGTCTGACCGCTTTTCAGCGTAACGTCTTCCGTAATGGAACCTTGCAGCACGGTAGTTTCTTCGCCACCATCGTTGCCACCGTTGTTCTCATCATCATCGCATGACACGGTGAAGAGCGTCAGACCGGCCAAAAAAGCCAATGAATAAAGTTTCTTGTTCAGTTTCATAATTACCACTATTAAGACATTAATAATTAAATATGATTTTCCCTATTGAAATATCTGTTTAGACTAAAATCTGTAGCTGAAGCCCACTTCGAAACTGGCACCTTCCTTATATTCTTCCACCACGATTTCATCGCCCGTCAGAGGAACTTCTTGTTTGAACACCATGGCACGGTTCAGCAGGTCTTTCACTTGCAGGTTGACGCTGAAGTGTGTGTTGAAGTTGTAGCTGGCGTTGAAGTTCATGGTGTGAACAGGCATCTGGTGCACGTCTCCCAATTGGGACACACCAACAGCGTGGATGCGCTTGCCTTGCAGGTTGTAGAGCAAAGCCAGGCTGAGTTGGCGTTCTCCGCCGAAACGGGGCGAGTAAGCCAGGTCGGCATTCAGCAGGATGGGCGACGCGCCTTGCAGCGAACGTTCCTTGTTGGTATAAGCACCGCCTTGGGGCAGTTTCACGTTGGTGTACATGTAGGACACATTGGCGCCTAAGCGCAAATCTTTAACCAGTTGCTTACGCAATTCCACTTCCACGCCGGCCGCCATACCTTGGTCGGCGTTTTGGAAAGAGAACATCGTGGCGCCGCCATTCAAGCGTTGGATACGTTCGATGGGTTTATCCAAATGCTTGTAATAAGCCGTGGCCGAGAACATGTCCCCGTTTTCACCGAAGTGTTCGTAGCGGATATCCAAGTTATAGTTGTAGCCGTTCTGCAACTCTTCATTACCACGAATCTGTGCCGAACCGTAAGACTCTTGATAGAGGAACGGAGCCATCTCGATGAACGAAGGACGGGTAATGGTACGCGAAAGCGAGAAGCGCAGACTGTTCTTATCGTTCACGGAATATTTCAGGTTGACCGTAGGGAACAAATCGTGCTTGTCCAAGTCGCGCCGGCGTTGGAATTTTTGTTCGCCTTCGATAGCGTATTCCACCCATTGCTTCGCCATCTCGTAACGCAAACCTACATTCACCAGCAAGGAAGGCATCGGATAGAAATCTGTCGAGGCATAGGCCGCATAGATGTCCATGCCGGCCCGGTAGGTGTCATGCGACTGCATGCGGCGGTTGATGGCAATGGTTCCGTTCTCTATGTTCTCTTGGTTGAGGTACTCGCCCGGATTAAAGATATTATCCACGTTGATGTTCAGCTTGTTGATGTTATAGAAAAAACGGGTACCCATGTAGTCGCGGTTCTTGTCCTTATAGCTGAAACCGAAACGGACAAAATTGTCATCCTTCCAACTGTACTTGGCGGCAAGATTGCCCACCCATTCGTCTTCAGTCAAGTCGCCGTAGTAGCGCATGGTTTCCTGGCGGTTCAGCTTGAAGAGGCTGTATGTACCATCTTCGTTGCGGGTGTACATCACCTGACGACGGTCGGGTTCTTCACTACTCGTCTTACTATACGAGCCTCCCCAAGTTACTTCCCATTGGTTACCCAAATGATGAAGTCCGTTCAATTGGTGATTTTGTAATGTATAAATATGAGTCACATTGTTACTGCCCGCCAAAAGATGATCTTCCGGGTCCACGCCTTGGCGATTCTCGTAGGAGTCGCTGGCATTGCGGGCATAGAAGAAAGAATACCCGATGCGGTCAGCCTCACGCAACGTGAAGCTGGCGGAAGCCAATCCGGCCAACTTCAATGCACTGGTATATTCATCGTATGTGAAGTCATTCTGCGCCTCACCTGTCGATGCCTCCAACGTCTTATAAACAGCATCGTAAATATTCTGCGTCTCGTTGCTGGCGCTGAACGACATGAGCAGACTCAGAGTCTGGTTCTTGATATCGAAATTCTTGCCGAAACCGATGTTCCCGCCAAATTGAGGCAAGGCCTTCTTCTTCTCCACATCGAAAGTGGTGTTGAATATATTGTGCGTCTTCACATATTCATCGAACTCGCGCAACTCCATATTATATATAGACTCGTCCAACGAGGGATTCTTGAACAGCGTACCGTCACGGTCCATCTGATAGAAGTCATCCCCTATCGTGTTGAACGCGCCGCCTACATTGAAGCTGACGTTAAAGAAATCATCACTCACATTCTCCTTCGTGCTGATGTCGATGTGCGCACCACTATAGTCGGCAAATACGCTGGCATCATACACCTTGCTGACGGTGATGTTCTGCACCGTGCTCGAAGGGAACAAGTCTAAGGGTATCAGTTTGTTATCCGGATTCGGCGAAGCAATGGGAAGCCCGTTCAGCGTAGTGGTGCTGTAGCGGTCGCCCAGTCCGCGTACAATCAACTGTCCGGCATCCGCAATGGAGATACCGGTTATTTGCTTCACGCCTTCCTGCACATTGCCGATGCCTTTCAGGCTCATCTCCTTGGCGCCTAAATTCTCAATGGCTAAAGTCGCCTTCTGACGTTCCACCTGCAAGGCACGTTCGCTCTCGAGGTTCTTCCGTGCCGTAACGGACACTTCGCCAAGGGTTTGCGCGTCACTTTCCATCTCGAAGTTCATCACTACGTCACCGCCCACCTTCACACTGTTTGCCATGATGTCTACATAACCTACATATCTCACAACGAGATCATACGTTCCGTCAGGCACTTGCAAGGTGTAGTTGCCGTCGATGTCCGCCACCGCGCCTTGCGTAGTTCCCGCCACCTGCACGGTTGCGCCCGTCAATGGTTCTTTCGTTTGTTTGTCCGTAATAGTACCTTTAATGGTACCCGCCATGACGGTCATGGCTGATAGGGTAAGGAATAAAATAAGGAAGAGAACCTTTCCTAAATCTACTTTCATACTCATCTTTTTATGCGTTTCTTTTTCCGCTGCAAAGGTGAGAATATCGTATTACACGGTTGTTGCTCTACGTGTACAAGTGCATTTCGGAAATATTACAGGAATATTTCAAGGAAGGAGAAGGTAGACATGAGCTTATTGTTTATTTTCGCCTTTGCACGAACCTTTATGACCCGATGCATATAACTGACTTCTTTGCACGATTACTAATCGTACAACTTAGTAGGCTATATGCAACTGAATTTTCAAACTGATTCTTCTTTCCCGTCTTTTATCATCAGAATGCTCAGTTCGTACAATAAATATAAAGGAATAGCCACTACTGACAACGTGAAGGGGTCGCCTGTAGGCGTAATGACAGCAGCCAATATAACGATTACAACGGCTGCATGCCTACGGTACTTCCGCAGGAATGCTTTATTTACCAAACCCAATAGAGATAATAACCAAGCGAGTAAGGGCAATTCGAACGCTGCACCCATGCAGAGATTCAGCATCATAAAGTTGTCAATGTAGGAATTGAGGGAGATTTGATTTTCTATCAATCCGCTAAGCTGGTAAGTGGAAAGGAAACGCAAGGTCAACGGGTAGACCATGAAGTAACCCAAAAGCACACCGACAAAGAACATCACCGTCCCTATCGCCATGGCCTTACGCACCCCGCACATCTCGTTGGGATAGAGTGCCGGACTGATGAAACGCCAAACTTCATAGAATAAATAAGGCATGGCCGTCACCACGGACATCCAGAAAGCCGTGGACATGTGTATCAGGAAAGGAGCAGCCAGGTTAATGTTAACCAACTTGACATGAAACTCCTGTGTGAAAAACTCATCGCGCAAATCGAGCTTTTCACCAATAAAGCGAAGAAGGTCGTAGAAGATAAAATCATTATTGCACGGAGCCAATATCACCCGGTCGAAAAGCCAAGGCATCGCCACGAAATAGGCCACCGCCAGGACAAACCACACCACTAATACCCGAATCAGGACTTTGCGCAGTTCGTCCAGATGATCCCAAAATGTCAACTCTTTATCAGCGGACATAACTTGTTATTTCTTCGCCTTGTCCGTGTCGTCCAAGTCTCCCTTTGCCTTGTTTATCTCGTCCTTCGCTTCGTTCACACCTTCCTTGAAACTCTTCACGCCTTTCCCCAATCCCTTCATCAGCTCGGGAATTTTCTTTCCCCCGAATAATAACAGGATAATGACGACAATAAAAATCCACTCGGAACCACTGGGCAGGAAACTCAATAACAATAATTCGGTCATAACTTCATTTATTTATGCGCACAAAGATAGGGCTTTTACAACAAATTTCCCCTACCATTTTTCCTTATTTCTCAATCAATTTTGAAAATAAACCCGCTTGACACGTGCGGATACACTAGTCAGCACTTCATAAGGGATGGTCTCCAGCACATCGGACAAAACCGTGACCGGCAGGTGATCGCCAAAAATTTCCACCGAGTCGCCTTCCTTGCAATCAATGTCCGTCACATCTATCATGCACACGTCCA
Source organism: uncultured Bacteroides sp. (assembly GCA_949300425.1). Taxonomy (GTDB): domain Bacteria; phylum Bacteroidota; class Bacteroidia; order Bacteroidales; family Bacteroidaceae; genus Bacteroides. The sequence continues at coordinate 27,464 of CASGED010000088.1, read as the reverse complement.
TACAAATGTTGCCCACGTAAGGCGCACGTTGTCCGTTCACTAAGCAATAGGCATGGCCGTTGCCCAAGCGCCGGTTTAATCCGTCGGCATATCCGATGGGCAGGGCGGCAATGCGAGAAGGACGGGTCAAGTGTCCCTTCCGGCTATAGCCTACGGTGTCTTCCTGCGGCACGTCATGTATTTGCAAAATAGTGGTTTTCAGAGTGCTTACATTATGAAGAATAGAGTTGTCTATCGGGCTGACGCCATAGAGACCGATACCAAGGCGCACCATATCGAACTGCGCGCCGGGGAAACGATCGATGCCCGCCGAATTGCAAATGTGGCGCAATATCTTATGCGGGAAACCGGATTGCAAGACTTGGGCGGCGGCTTCGAAAGTCTCTATCTGGTGACGGGTAAAGGCATCGAAGCGTGCCTCGTCACTTCCTACCAAATGCGAAAAGACCGAACGCACAATGACCGCATTCTGTCCTTGCAACCTACGTACCAGTTCAGGCATGTCTTCGGGCGCAAAGCCCAGGCGGTGCATGCCCGTATCGAGTTTGATGTGGATGGGGAAATGGGTGACACCGCTCTTCTCCGCCGCTTTTATCAACGCTTCTAACAGGTGGAAGCTATATACTTCCGGCTCCAGTTTATAGTCGAACAAGGTTTTGAAGGCGGTCATTTCCGGATTCATAATCAGGATGTCCGCCGTGATGCCCGCCTTGCGCAAGTCCGCGCCTTCATCGGCCACGGCCACGGCCAGATAATCCACATGGTGCTCCTGCAAGGTCTTGGCCACTTCATAGGAACCGGCTCCGTAGGCCGACGCTTTCACCATGCACACCATCTTAGTCTCCGGCTTCAGCTTGCTACGATAATAATTCAGGTTGTCCACCATCGCGCCCAAGTTGACTTCCAAGATGGTCTCGTGCACTTTCTTCTCCAACGCTTCGGTCAGGGCGTCAAAGCCAAATTTGCGCGCACCTTTTATCAATATCAATTCTTTCGACAAGACGATGTCTCCACGAGAGATTGACCGCAACAAAGTTTGGGTGTCCGGAAAGAACACTTTCTCCATGCCGAAACTATCCGCACATGAGGAAATGTTAGGGCCTACCCCGATGATACGTTGTACACCTCGGCTATCCGCCAACTGCGCCACACGCCGATAGAGCGTCGGTGCATTTTGTCCCGTCTCCAAAATGTCCGAGAGGATGAGCGTACGCTTCAATCCCGTGGCCAGGGAACGTCGGTATTGGAAATCGAGCGCGATGTCCAACGACCCGAGATCGCTATTGTAACTATCGTTTATCAGCAGGCAGCCGTTCTTTCCTTCCTTCACCTCCAGACGCATGGCCACCGGTTCCAGCCGTGCCATCCGCTCGGAAATCTTCTGACGAGGCAACATCAGGTAGACGCATACCGCCAGACAATGGAGCGAGTTCTCAATGGAAGCATCGTCAATAAAAGGCAAGGTGTAATGATTTTCCATGTCCAAATAGCGGTAACTTATCTCCGTGCAATCGTCCTTCTTCTCCACCTTGGTGATGTAAAGCGGACGTTCGGGATCCTTAAGACTCCACGCTATCTCACGAGAAGGAAGAAGGGACTTCGACACGCAATTGCTAATAAACTCGTCATCACCATTATATATAAGGACATCGCAATTTTTGAAGAAAGTCAGTTTCTCCATACATTTTTCCTGTAAGGAAAAGAAATTTTCCTGATGGGCACCGCCTATGTTGGTCAGGATACCGATGGTGGGCTTGACAATAGCTTCCAAAGCACGCATTTCGCCCGGTTCGGATATGCCCGCCTCGAAGATGGCCAAATCATTGTCCTCACTCATCTGCCATACGGACAGGGGCACACCTACTTGGGAATTATAACTACGGGGCGAACGCACGATGTGATGGTCATCGCCCAGCAACTGGTTCAGCCACTCCTTCACAATGGTCTTGCCATTGCTTCCCGTAATGCCCACCACGGGGATACCGAACTTGGCACGATGTAGCTCCGCCAACTTCTGAAGGGCTTTCAAGGGACTGGAAACCACCAGGAAGTTTAACGAAGGACGAAGAAGGGAGAAGGAAGGATTTCCGTCCGGTTTCGATACCGTATTAGATTCTTCATTCCTCATTCTTAATTCTACATTTTTATAGTCCTCCCCACTCACCACAAAATTGCGTACACCCCGCTCTATCAGTTCGGGTATGTAGTTAGCGCCCGTATTGCGTTTGGTAGGGAGGGCGAAAAACAAGGTTTCTTCCGGAAAACTCAGCGAACGGCTATCGGTCAGAAGCCAGTTTATCGTGGCAGAAGCCTCGCCCATGCGGTCGGCTCCAATCATTTCTGCTATTTGTTTAATCGAATACGACATGTCTCTATTTCTTTTTCGAAATCTAAGTACGGATATTTTTCTTTAAGTCGATTAATTTTTAACACAATTTGTTCTAAAAAAGACTTATAGGCCTCCGAGTCTGGACGGAAAGGTTTGTGTTCAAGTGCTTTATGAATTTGTTCACATTCACCCATCACACGCACCGATTCTTCAGTAAGGCAAGAGGAACAAAAACGCTCCCATACGTAATCTACCGCCACTTCGGAAGGATGCACCATGTCCGGAGCGTAAAAGCGATAATCCCGCAATTCGTCCAACACAATCTCATAAGCAGGAAAATAAAACAGTGCTTCAGGGAAACGGACTTTCAAGGCATCGATAGCCAACAATAACGTTGATTTGCTCAACTGATTGTCATGCAATCCGTCCCGGATGTGGCGGATGGGACTGACGGTAAACAAGACTTTCAGCTTCGGAGAAACATCCCGCAAAGCTTCAATCAAATCCGTGTAATCTTCCGTTATCTCGTCCACCGACAAGCGTCTCCGATGAAAGTAACGCTCTGGCAACTTATGACAATTCCCCACAATGAGTCCCGTCTGCCAGTCTTCATACACCCAAGCCGAACCCCACGTCAACATCAGATAGTCCAACTTCGGCAACAAGGCACGCATTTCGTCCAACCGCCCATTCATCCGCTTCAAGGCTTCCTCCGGTGTTGCCGCGGAGAAATCTCCGTGGTGCATCGGGCTGTGCCACAAGCCTTCGTACCCGTACAAGTCTGCCTCCGCATACACCTTTCCAGCCAACGCTTCACGAATGGCCATCGAAATGGATAGCGGATTATAAAGCACGCCGTAAGGATTGACCAGGCACCGAAACTTAGCCTCTCCCAAACGCACGCCTATGTTTGTAGCGAAACATGACCCCATCAACAACAAACGGTTCTGATGTGCCAAGCGGGGCAAGTCCGCAGGAAAGTCTACCGAAGTAAAGAAGTTCATGATTCTATCGAATTAAAGTCAATCAGGGGACAAAAATACAGAAAAGGACTCATTGCACGAAACATACAGGCATAAAAAAAGGAGTACCGCTGTACTCCAACCTTTGTTAACCTTAAAATCTAATACTATGAAAAACACACTGCAAAGGTACGTTTTTTTGAGGAACTTGCAAATAAAACAAATAAAAAAGTAGCTTTTATAACATTCTTTAGAGAATGAAGACAAAAAGCAACTACTCTTTAACCAAGGATGCAACATCAGTTACCGATATTTGCAAAAACGATTTCTAAATAGCTACCACAACATGAAGATTAATCACCAAACATTCTTGCCAGCGACAATCTATCGCCACAAACAGCATAGACGAAGGTACTGTAAGGTATTATGCCTCAATCATTTTTCCGGCGATTTGCTCAGTATCTCACTTTTTTTATTACCTTTGCCTAAAAATCAACCTAAGAACGCATGAAGAAAAGCATATTTCTTTTATCTTCCGCACTTTGCGCCGGACTGTGCACACAAGCGCAAACAGAAGTAACCGTAGGCGTGATGCAAGGCAAAGACTACGGAGTGACGTACATGCTGCCACAAACGGAGATCGAAATCGTGGCACACGCTACCCGACACACCTATACACCCGGGGAGTTCTGCCGCTATGCAGAACGTTACCTGCGACTGACAGATGTGTCTGACGAAGCCAAAGTGTACTGGACGCTCGACAAAGTGGAGATACGAACAACAGGCGTCCCCGACAAAGACAAAGTCTATTTTGTGAAACTGAAAGACAAGACCACAGCTCCCTTAATGGAACTGACGGAGGACGGCATTGTACGTTCCATCAACATGCCCTTCAGTGGTGACAAAGGTAAAAAGAGCCAACGCGAAAGCAATGCCTCTCGACCCGCACGCGATGTAGACCCGCGTAGCTTTATGACAGAAGAAATCCTGATGGCCAGTTCGCGAGCCAAGATGGCGGAACTGACGGCGAAGGAAATCTTCAACATCCGCGAAAGCAAGAACGCACTGATACGTGGAGAAGCGGACAACATGCCTACCGATGGGCAACAATTAAAACTGATGCTGGACAACCTGAATGTACAGGAGAATGCGATGACAGCCTTGTTCACCGGAAAGGAGGAAAAGGAAAGCTCCACGTTCATTGTCCGACTGACTCCTAAAGAGATGAATGAGGAAGTAGCCTTCCGGTTCTCCCAAAAGTTAGGCCTCACAGACAAGGACGATTTGGCTGGCAACCCTATCTACATCAGCATTTCTAACTTGGGAACTCCCACCCTTACGCCAACTGGGGAAGAGGAAAGCAAGAAGAAGAAAACGAAGAAGGGGAAAGACGAGGAACTGCCGGAAGGAGTAGTGTACAACGTACCGGGCAGGGCACAAGTAGTGATAACCTACGGGAAACAAACCTTGTTTAATGGAGAAATACCCGTCACTCAATTCGGCACACAGGAATGTTTGGCTCCCGTATTGTTCAACAAAAAAGCCACCACGAAAGTTGTGTTCGACACGACAACGGGCGGCTTGATAAAAATAGACCGGGAAGAAGACTAAACATCTTCCGCATAGCGGACCAACAGATGAATGAACCCGTCCTTCTGTAATTGCGCCAAATAGGCCGTTACGCGGGACGGGTAATTTGCTTCTCCTTGAAAGTGGCTATCTAACAAATCTACAATTTCCCGTACCGTACGCCGTCCGTCTATCAGGTTCCAAACAGCCGTCCCATGCGCCTCCAACCGCACATGCAACCAAGGAGAAAGCGACTTGGGCAACAGACGATGCCAGGCATGTACACGCTTAAAACGCGGGAAGACGAGGACCGCGCACCCATCTTCCCATTCGGTATTCACTTGTCCGTTGCGGACCGGAACCGTATCCAACAGATTGACTTTATTTCTTGATGTTGGCATCTTCCAATCCGTAACCGTACTTACGATCCGCCCGTTTCAACATCCACGCCACAAGCATAGAAAGACAAGCTATGCCCGTAAAAATACACATGGGAAGGGTATAGTCGTAAACGTTAGAACCATCAGCATTCTGACCTGCAATACAATAAGTGTCAAGCACCTTGCCTATCATAGTAGGAATACCCCACAAACCAATGTTCTGAATGAAAAAAATCAGAGCATAAGCCGTACCGAGCTGGCTTACTGGGAAAATTTTGGCTACAGAAGGCCACATAGCCGATGGAACCAATGAAAAAGCAATGCCTAAAATAATCATCAACACAATAGCCACCAACCAATAATCGACGCCCGGAATGGCATAGATGAAATGCACCCCTATCAACATGGCCGAACCTAACAACATGATGGAAGCAGCCCGCCCGCGCTTATCTATATACCCGCCAAAAATCGGTGTCAGGAACAATGCGCCTAAGGCAGGCAACCCGGCAAACGTGCCTGCAATGTTTTCGTCAATACCATACTTCAGTATCATGAACTCTGAAGCAAACTTCTGAAAAGGGAATACACAGGAATAAAACAATACACAAAGCAACGCAATGAGCCAAAAGCCCGGATTGACAAGAATGTTCTTCACGTCTTTGAAAGAGAACTTCTCGGAAGGATCTGTTTCACCCAAAGTCTGAGCAGCTTCGGCCAGTTGGCGATCCAGCCTCTTGTCCATCACGGCAAAAAAGAAAAAGGCTACCAAACCACCTACCAAAAGTATCAGGCCAACCAATACCGGGGTAGTAATCTCAAACGACCTTGCCAACGGAATGGCCAACGAATAACCAGCCTGCGAACCGATGCGGGCCAAGGCAACCTGTACGCCCATGGCTGTAGCCATCTCTTTCCCCTTAAACCACTTGGCGATAATCTTGGTGACGGTAATACCTGCAACTTCGGCGCCTACGCCAAAAATGGAATAACCCGCAAAAGCAACAAACACGCCTGTCTTATAGCCAAAGAATGAGGTCTGTCCAAAGAGTTGTGCGTCCGAACCAGTCAACCCCGTCATGGCGTAATATTCCAAAGCAGTACCACCCACCATTAAGATTGTAGCCAGTTTCCCAGTAAAACGAATACCAAAACGGTCAAGAATTAGTCCGCCCCATATCAACATTAAGAAGAATACATTCAGAAAGCTATAGCCACCTGTATAAAATCCGAAGTCCGAACTGGACCATGCCAAATCGGCCTCTAACATTGACTTCAACGGAGCTACTACATCATTTACATAATAGGCTGCCATCATCGTAAAGGCAACCACCAACAAAGCACCCCAACGTGTGCCTTTGGAATCACTCAGTTTTTGCTTGAGTTGTTCAGTCATATTTCCTCTTTTTAAACTAAAAAAGGCCGCCTCTTGTCTGATTATGAGGCAGCCTTATATCCTTTTTCTAAACTCATAGGGGAATTTCCCTCAAACCTTAATTAGCTGCGGAATCAGCAGCTGCGGGAGCCGTTGTGGCAGGCGCGTCAGTCTGCGGTGCGGCTGTACCGATAGGCATGTTATACGGATTGGTTGCTTCCTGTTGTTGAGCCTGCTCCATAATGACATCCTCCGCACCTGCGGTAGCCGAAGGAAGGGCATAAGCGGCCGCAATGCTGAATACCACCATAACGGCAGCCAGCGTCCACGTAGTCTTTTCCAAGAAGTCTGTTGTTTTACGCACACCCATAATCTGGTTGGATGAAGAGAAGCCGGAAGCCAAGCCGCCTCCCTTAGAGTTTTGAATCAACACAATGAAGCACATCAGCACTGATGCAAGCAACATCAAGACAGTTAATAATAAATACATTTTTCGTTATTTTGATTTAGCGTTAATAATCAATTTCTCCAAAAATCTGATTTGGTCTGCAAAGTAAGCATTTTTTTTTGGATAATTCAAACTTAATTTTTTAATAATTTCAAGAGCCTTCTCATAACGGTGCTGTTTGATATATATTTTAGCTAGCGTCTCCGTAAAATAGCTGTTTCCTAAGTCACTCGCTGCGGTTTGGTTCTCAGTCCCTTCGTCATCATCCTCTTCTGCATCGTCTTTCGCAGAAGGTACATCTTGAGCTTGGAACAATTCTTCATTTTGGACAAACGGTTCCGTAATCCCCACCTTTACCGATTCCTCAGGCGTCTCATTTCCGGCACGTTTTAAGAAGCCATCTATCAACTCCTGCCCTCGCAGTCTCACGTTTCCGTTATCCGCAGCTTCCACCTCCTCTTCATCCTGAAGCAAATAAGAAGTATAGTCCACCGAGAAATCCAAGGGCACGGATTGAGGAGGCTGTTGCTCCTCGGGCATGGAAGAGAGGAATGCATCTATCAGGAACAGCGTCCGGTCTACGCCCGGTTCTTCGGTCATGCCTTGCATCGGCACTGTGGTTGAATCATGCGGCCTCAATATATAATGGTCACCCTCTATCAAAGAAAAGAGCAAACGACGGTCAGCCACATAAAGCACAGCCTTGCGCAGCTCCGCCCCAAAACTGGCATCGTGCAACAGATACAGATTCTTCAGGTAGAGCAAATGCAATGACTGGAAATAGGGATAGCGCGCCACCAATGTACGCAACTCGTACAAAGAGTCTCTATCCAACAGTTCGGGATGCCGTATCCATTGTTGTAATTGGGCCGAAGTCATATACGTGTTACCAGTTTGCCACAGTGGCATTAAAAATCTGTTCCGTTATATCGTCTATCATCACCGATATGAGCTGGTCTTGCACATCGGTGAGCAATTGGGTAGACTCATAAGTCTGGAAAGCGGAAAACTGTTGCTCGAAATCTTCTTCGTGGTTCGTGTTGTTGGTGTATCTCACATTCACCGTCAGCGTCACTTTTACCTTCGAAGCATATCCGCTGGCGTCTACCGATTCGTTATACTGGTTATAGCCTGTTATTTCACCGTCTATGTCCAGGTCTCCGCCGGTATTCACCACCTGCAGCCGTGTCTGCTGGATAAACATATCCCGCAATTCCTGATTGAACTGTACGGCCAAGGGCGCATACACATACTCCGCCCGATTGGGGAAATTAGCGATGGAAATGGTTTTCACCTTTGAATAATCTATCGAACTGATAGGCGCCAATCCCAACGAGATACGGCAGGAGTACACCACCAAAGCCACGCAAGCCAAAGTCGCCCCTACTGATAACTTCTTAATCCAACCCATACGCTTTAATTTTTCTATATAAAGTCCGCTCGGAGATATTCAAATCCTGGGCAGTGTCTTTCCGCTTGCCATGGTGTTTCTCCAGCGTTTTCCTAATCATTTCTTTTTCCGCTTCTTCGAGCGACATCGTCTCTTCCACATATTCTTCCGTATCTTGTATATCGTCTCTCATTGACGACGAATGATGTATGGAAGAAGTCGGTTGCGCCGCCTGATGAATAATGGTCGGCACGTTCGAGCCGACAGGCGATGCGGGCATCAGTTGAGACGGAGATGAGTAATACGGTTCGGCTGACAAAGCTGAGACATTATTTTCTCTGCCCCGTTCAGCCATAATCTCATTCACCAGTTTTTTCAGTTCGGTCACATCCCGCCGCATGTCGAAAAGGACCTGATAAAGTATCTCGCGCTCACTCTCAAAACTCTTATTCTCTTTTCCGCCAGAAAGGACCGGCAGACGCTGCGTATTATTCTGAGGCAAATAAGTCTTTAGGATTGCCGCATTGATTTCACGGTTGGTCTCGATAATGGAAATCTGCTCCGTGATGTTCTTCAGCTGACGTACATTTCCCGGCCAGGAGTAATTCAAGAGAATCTGGCGGGCATCTTCGGTAAGCTGAATAGCAGGCATGTGATATTTCTCAGCAAAGTCGGAAGCGAACTTACGGAACAACAGCACCACGTCATCACCCCGCTCACGCAAAGGCGGCACTTGAATGGGCACCGTATTCAGGCGGTAATAAAGGTCTTCACGGAAACGTCCGTCGGCAATGGCTTGCGTCAGATTGACATTCGTGGCCGCCACGATGCGCACATCAGTCTTTTCCACTTTAGACGAGCCCACCTTGATGAACTCCCCACTCTCCAGCACGCGAAGCAAGCGGGCCTGAGTAGGCAAAGGCAATTCTCCTACCTCATCCAGGAAAATGGTACCGCCGTTTGCCTCGCCAAAATATCCCTTCCGTTCGCTGATAGCTCCCGTAAAAGCCCCTTTCTCATGCCCGAAAAGTTCGGAATCGATGGTACCTTCAGGAATGGCACCACAGTTCACGGCGATGTATTGCCCATGTTTCCGGCGGCTGTATTGGTGGATAATCTGCGGGAAGCTCTCTTTTCCGACACCACTTTCTCCGGTTATCAACACGGAAAGGTCTGTAGGAGCCACCTGCATGGCGATGTCAATGCCCCGCAACAAGGCATCATTGTTGCCTATAATGCCGAAACGCAACTTGACTTGCTGTATTTCCGCTTTTGTCATACTTATAAGTCCTCTTCTACACTATCCAATTTCAGTTTATCACTATCGTCCCGCTTCTCATAATATTGCTTGCGCAACGGATTGGCGCGCGCCACCCGTTCACGTTGGCGATTGCGGAATACATCGATAGCCACATAAATGGCCTGGCGAAAAGAGTCTTCCGAAGCGACTCCTTTCCCGGCTATGTCATAGGCAGTGCCATGAGCAGGCGAGGTACGCACCACAGGAAGACCTGCCGTATAGTTCACCCCTTCGTCCATCGCCAACGCCTTAAAAGGCGCCAAACCTTGGTCGTGATACATGGCCAATACACCATCGAAACGCGTATAATTGCCTGACCCCATGAATCCGTCGGCCGGATAAGGTCCGAAACAGAATACCCCTTTCGCCCGCATTTCCTCGATGGCTGGCTGGATAATTTCTTGCTCTTCCGTACCCAACAGACTCTCGTCGCCCGCATGAGGATTCAACGAGAGCACCGCGATGCGTGGAGCGCCAATGCCAAAGTCTTGTTTCAACGAGTAGTTGAAGATGGTTATTTTCTCTTCTATCAGTTCCTTGGTCAGGGTAGAGGCTATCTTGCTGACCGGTATATGTCCCGTCACCAGTGCCACCCGGAAATCATCCTTCATCAGAATCATCAGAGCCTTTTGACCTTTGCCCAACGCATTTTCCAAGAACTCCGTATGACCGGGAAAACTGAATTCTTCCGACTGAATGGTATGCTTGTTGATAGGAGCCGTCACCAGGACATCTATCAGCCCCGCCTTATATTCCTCTATCGCTTTCTCCAGCGCGTCAAGCGCAGCACGACCTCCTTCCGCCGTAGGCTTGGAGAGTTCCACCTTTACCTCGTCCGCATTGCAATTCACGATACTCAACTTGTCCGCATCGGCTTCCTTAGCCGAATTAACGATACTGAAACCGGTCGGCAAGTCAAGCGCCTTGCGATGATAGGCCGCCACCTTGGGCGAGCCATATATTATAGGTGTACACAACTCTAACATCGCCGGTTCGGCAAAAGTCTTCAGAATCACTTCATAACCGATACCATTGACATCACCTTGGGTGATACCCACTCTTATCTTACGGTTCTCCATCGTTTTCCTTATTGGTTTACATCGTTTCCTTTTCCTATTTTCACCGTATCCTGCGCGGCGGCACGAGGCAAACGTACCGTGTAGAGCGAGGCTTCCATCTGACGTATCAGGTTACGTTTCATCTTGTCCGGTGAATAGACAAAGACTTCAGACACCACAATCCGCTGGTTTATCGTATCCAAACGCATGTGCGACACAAACGGCCCACCCATGAAATCATTTTTGATACGCCACAAGCCGCGGGCCTCCAACGCATATTTGTTCTGCACGGCAATCGGCTCCACATTTGTGAACGCCGTATCCGTAGCCATATACATGCCTTCACGCGCACCGGGAATGTTGATTTTCATCACGGAGTCACGCTTATGCAGGAAAAATTCTTTGGTAAATGTCTTCGGGTCGGTATAAGGGAATGAATATATCACGAAGTTTTGGTCACCCGTAGCCGTATTCGTACCTGCCCAAAAGAAATGGTCGCCGGATTTGTGTGAAGAAAGCGCACCGGGTACCCACACTTCACAATCGAACATCTTCTTCACTTCCGTATATACATAATCATTATAGCTTGTCTCCAGTACTCTCATCTGCCGATTCATTTCGGCACGCGTGAAGAAGTTGACGATGGTTTGGGCGTGCTGGGCGACATACTCGCCAAAAGATTTTTCATCGGGAGCCTGAATAGTCAACAATGCCTGCGGATAGGCATACACATCATACTCATACGTCATTTTAGGTTGCGTATAGATGTCACTCACCTTAACTACCACAATATTACGAACCAGTTTCAACGTGGCATCGAAATAATCCGGATCAGTAAACATGACACGAAAAGAAGCCTCTGACTGAGGCAGGCCGGGAACATCGGTCTTGAGCGCATCATTCAGTGCTCGTCCGGCGGGACGCTCCCACATCTGTTGGTCCACCACTACTAACAATTCATACGCATTGCCACTGGAAGTGGTAGCAAACACACTTTTGCCCCCTTTCTTACCCGAACAGGAAGAGAACAGCAACACCAAGAGCATACTAAAGTAAAGAAAATGTTTCATTGTATCGTTTTTAATCGTTTATAACACTAATATATTTCTACAAAGCTACGAAGAATGCGTTTATCCTCCATATCCGAGCCAATAATTTATATTATTTTTTGTTATCCGCTTCCTGTTTCGCTGTAGAAAGCATGCCGCACGCGGCAAAAATATCTTCCCCACGGGAAGCACGGATGGTGGTGAACAAGCCGTGCGAAGTGAGATAATCACGGAAGCGAACCATCGTCTCCATATCCGTCCCCTCCAAATCCACATTCGGAATGGCGTGAAAACGAATCAGGTTTACCCGGCAATCCAGCCCACGCAGCAATTTCAGAAGTTCTTTGGCATGAGGCAAAGCGTCGTTCTCCCCTTTGAACAGGATATATTCAAAGGAAAGGCGACGTTGTTTGCTGAAGTCATACCCCCGCAACAAGTCCACAATCTCCGTGATGGAAAAACTTCGCTCAGCGGGCATCAATGCAGACCTTTGTGAAGGGATTGGCGAATGCAAGCTGATGGCCAGGTGGCAATCGCTCTCCTCGATGAAACGTTTCAGCCCCTTGCGCAAGCCTACGGAAGAAAGCGTGATACGCTTCGGACTCCAGGCGTAGCCATAGGAAGCTGTCATTATGTCCAAAGCTTTCAGCACCTCGTCCACATTGTCCAGCGGCTCACCCATGCCCATCATCACCACGTTGGTCAGCTTGTCCCGTTCGGGCAACGAGTTTATCTGGTTGATGATTTGTCCGGCGGTCAGGTTGGCGGTAAAGCCTTGCTTGCCCGTCATGCAGAACTTGCAATTCATCTTGCACCCCACTTGTGAGGACACACACAGCGTAGCCCTGTCCTCCTCCGGGATATAGACCGACTCCACAAAGTGGTTCTCCCCCACCCGATACAGATACTTCACCGTGCCATCCACCGAGCGCATGGCTTCCACCGGTGGACATGCGCCCACTTCATAAGCCTCCTTCAGCAACTCCCGATGCTTCAACGAAAGGTTCGTCATCTCATCAATGGCAGTCACTTTCTTGTCGTACAGCCACATTGCAATCTGCTTGGCGGCAAATCCAGGCATACCTAAACTTTTCACCACGTCTTGAAGTTCGTGGAGCGTCCGTCCTAAAAGGGGTTGTTTCTGCATACGCTTAAAGTCTTTGTTTGTGCAAAGATAAGCATAAAAAACATACGTCCTATAATTTATCTCGAAACTCGCATCACTAAACTTAATACAAATGCCCCTGCGGTATATTGGGAAAATGAGATTTTCCTAAATACGCACTTCTTATCACTCATTTGAGAAGATGAACTTTTGTTGCGAATGCCAGTGTCCCTATACCTCTTAATTATGAAACGAACAGGATACGGTGGCTATAAAGCAATGAAGCTGTTGTGTGCCAACTTCCGGTTCGCATAATTCATTAGTTTATAATAATCGATTATATTATGCAGAAGAAATTGAAAGTGGACAAATGAATTGTAATAACAAAAAGTAACGTGAATGGCATCAGTAAAAGTGAAATTCCGTCCTTCTTCCATAGACGGCAAGGAGGGCAGCATCTATTATCAAGTGATACACAACCGCGTGGTTCGCCAAATCAGGATGGACTACCGGATATTTGAAAACGAGTGGAACGGGAAAACATCAACTGTTTCTCTTCCAATTATAGTAAGTACGGAACGGAGGAACTATCTGGAATCGGTTACAAACCGTATTGCATGGGACATTAAACGCCTGAAAGTCATTATCGCTTTGTGTGACAAGAGAAACAAGAATTATACGGCAGACGATATTGTTACAAAATTTAACGAACAAGCAAGCGAGCAATCCTTGTTCAGTTTCATACAGGGTGTCATAGGACAATTGAAACGGTTGAACAGAATCCGCACAGCGGAAACTTACACCGCTGCGTTAAGCAGCTTCATGAAGTTCCGTGACGGGCAGGACATCCTGTTGTGCGAGATTGACAGTGATACAATGATGCTCTATGAAGCGTGGCTGAAAGCTAAGGGCATCTGCCCGAACACCGTTTCATTTTATATGCGTATCCTACGGGCTGTGTATAACCGTGCCGTGGAAAAAGAATTAATAGAACAAAAACATCCTTTCAAGCACGTTTATACAGGTATCGACAAGACGGTTAAACGCGCCGTGCCATTGAAGGCCATCAAGCGCATCAAGGAACTTGACCTGACTTTGAAACCGCATCTGGACTATGCAAGGGATATGTTTCTTTTTTCATTTTACACCCGTGGCATGTCGTTCATTGACATGGCCTATCTCAAAAAATCAGATTTGAAAAATGGTATTATCACTTATCGGAGAAAGAAAACCAACCAGCAACTTAGCATCAGATGGGAGAAGTGCATGGCAGAGATTGTCACAAAATATGAAGGCCGTTCTGCCACGCAATACCTATTGCCAATAATCACAAACCCACTGGCTGATGAGAGGATACAATACCGCAATGCCATCTACCGAGTGAATACCGCCTTGAAAGTAATCGCAAAAATGGTAGGACTTTCCATGCCGTTGTCAATGTATTGTGCGAGGCACGGTTGGGCAAGCATTGCCAAGAGCAAGAACATACCTCTTTCTGTTATCAGCGAAGGTATGGGACATGACTCGGAAGAAACCACACGCATCTATCTTGCTTCATTGGATTCCAATGTGATAGACAAAGCAAACAGCTTAATTCTGAAGGAATTGTGATTACTCAAAGACTTGTTTTGCAAATGCGTTCATCTCTTACTTAGGAGATAAGGAAATTCCTATACTTGCTGATTTTCAAACGGCAGAAATCGTCAGTTACATTTTTTCATGAACAAAAGTTTGTATTGCGGCCATTAGGAACATAGTTTTAACAAAAGAATTAGCATATATTGCAACATTATTCGTAATGTTGCACGCTTGCCTTTATCTCCTAAGTAAGAGATAAATGTACGGCAAGCCATAAAGACCGTAAAATAATGGAATTGCCTGTACAGTTTGACAATATAAATCACAGAATTGTAGATGATCTGAAAGAAAAACTGAGAAGGAGTGTCGTAATGAGCGATGCACCTTCTTGACCTTGACAAAGTTTGAGCAAACCTCGTGACGCACATCGGCGATTTCTCTCTGCAAGGGGAGAATACATTGAAAGAGCAAATCCAACAGAATGAGACGCAAGCAAAATTGCAAAAACAGATTGAAGCATTGGAAAAGAAATGCAGGGCGGAACGGCAGCCGAGGCGGAAACAAGAATTATTTGAAGAATTGAAGAAACTTAAAAATATAAGAGATTATGGAAAGGTATAAATACGTAAACCGTAACATCAATTTTGACAGCCGGGAGTTGAGTAGTTCGTACAAATGCGCTTATGGAGATAAAAGTACATTTGATGTCCTGCAAATCACCTGTACATACGGTTCGGAAGTCCGAGTTTATGAAGTTGAAGCAAAGTATCTTAAAGCCACTTCCAAATCCATTCATTTTGATGCTATGCAAGATGGGGATAGTTTCGAGATAACGTGGAAACCCAAAGAAGTCGCTCTTCATATTAAACGCATAAAATGATGAAAAAGATGAAGATGCAAAGTCTCAACGTAACAGGCTCGAACATAGATAAGATAGCGAAACTCTTTCCGCAATGTGTGACAGAGCGCAAAGACAAGGATGGCAAGACGGTGCAGGGCATTGACTTCGAGAAATTGCGTGACGAACTGTCTGCCGATGTGATAGACGACGGCGAGGAACGCTACCAGTTCACATGGCCGGACAAGAAGTCTCACGCGCACTTGGCGAATACACCGACTAACAAGACGTTGCGTCCTTGTCGGGAAGAGAGTGTGGACTTCGACCATACGCAGAATCTTTATATTGAGGGCGATAACCTCGACGTACTTAAAGTGCTGCGCGAAACGTATCTCGGCAAGGTAAAGATGATTTATATTGACCCACCTTACAACACGGGGAATGACTTTGTGTATAACGATGACTTTTCGCAAAGTGTAGACGATTATCAGGAGAACAGCGGCCAAACCGATGAAGAGGGCAACCGTTTGGTGCAGAATACGGAATCCAATGGTCGCTTCCATACGGATTGGCTGAATATGATTTATCCGAGATTGAAAGTAGCGAAAGATTTGCTAATGGACGATGGAGTTATTTTTATTTCTATAGGAGATGATGAAGAAGCTAATTTGATAAAAGTATGTGATGAAATTTTTGGAGAACGAAATTTTATAGCAAGTATATGTCACAAACATAGGGCTTCTGTTTCAAATGATAGAATTATATCTGAAAACCATAATCATCTCCTTTTTTATACAAAAGATATAAATTTACTTTTCTCAAAACAAAAAAGCATTGGAGAAGACCCCGTTCTTGAAGGTTTCAATTTAGAAGATGAAAATGGTAAATACAAATTAACTCCGGTCGATGGACCTGGAGGAGCTAAAAAAGGGAATCCATATTATGAGTTTCTTGGTGTAAATGGCTACTGGCGTTATTCTAAGGAAACAATGCAAGACAAATATAATCGAGGGTTAATTGTTAGAACTCCAAATGGATTACAGCAAAAATACTATCTTTCGCAGGCAGAACATTCAAGAAGAACGGTTACAACTTGGTGGGATGATGATTTTTTAACATCAACAGCTACTAAGCAGTTGGCAGATTTAATGGATGGCAAAGTCTTTGACAATCCTAAAAATGTCAATTTGTTACTTCGCACATTGAAAATGATTACTAAATTTGAATCAGATTCTATTATTCTCGACTTCTTCTCAGGCTCTGCCACCACCGCCCACGCCGTAATGCAGCTCAATGCGGAGGACGGCGGTAACCGCAAGTTCATCATGGTACAGCTTCCCGAAAAGACCGATGAGAAAAGCGAAGCCCACAAAGCCGGATACAAGAACATCTGCGAGATAGGTAAGGAACGCATCCGTCGCGCCGGACGGAAAATCAAGGAAGAAGCCGGACTGCAAGGGCAGGACTTAGACATCGGTTTCCGTGTACTGAAGTTGGACAGCTCGAACATGCAAGATGTATATTACACGCCGAAAGAGTTTACCGAGCAAGACCTCTTTGCCGACAACGTAAAACCTGACCGCACGGCGGAAGACCTGCTCTTCCAAGTGATGCTGGACTTGGGCGTGGAGCTTTCCGCCACCATCGAGCAACGGACGATGGACGGCAAGCAGGTGTTCTTTGTAAACGACAATTACCTTGTGGCTTGTTTCGACACGGACATAGCCGAAGATACTATCAAGGAGATAGCCAAGCTGAAACCATACTACTTCGTGATGCGCGACAGTTCGCTTGCTTCGGACAACGTGGCCGACAACTTTGACCAACTGTTTGAAACGTACAGCAAAGACACCATCCGCAAAATATTGTAAGTCTTATGAAATTTCAATTCAAGATACAGCAATACCAAACAGACGCGGTGGAGAACACCGTTTGCGTTTTTGCCGGACAACCTTCGCACGACACTGCGGCCTACCGCCGTGACGTGGGGCGCGGGCGGCTGGAACTGGACGAAATAGGTTACCGCAATGCAGAGGTGGAACTTGACGCAAGGCAACTATTGGAGAACATCCGCAAGGTGCAACGCGAGAGCAACATACCGTTATCTGATAAACTCGTGACGGTTGGCGGTATGGGCGTGTGCAGCCTCGACATCGAGATGGAAACAGGCACGGGCAAGACATACGTGTACATCAAGACTATGTTCGAGCTGAACAAGCGTTACGGCTGGAGCAAATTCATCGTGGTTGTGCCCAGCATTGCCATCCGCGAGGGCGTGTACAAAAGTTTCTCCATGCTGGAAGACCACTTCATGGAGCATTACGGACGGAAAGCTCGTTACTTCGTGTACGACAGTGGCAACCTGAACCAGTTGGACAGCTTTTCGAGCGACGGAGGCATCCACGTGATGATTATCAACACGCAGGCTTTCGCCGCCTCGTTGAAAGAGGGCGGACGGAGCAAGGAAAGCCGCATCATCTACAGCAGACGGGATGAGTTCGGCAGCAGGCGACCCATCGACGTAATTGCCGCCAACCACCCGATTATCATCATGGACGAGCCGCAGAGGATGGAAGGTGAAGCCACCCAGACTGGACTGAAGCGTTTCTCACCGCTGTTTGTGCTGAACTATTCCGCCACCCACAAGACCAAGCACAACACGGTATATGCGCTTGATGCGTTGGACGCTTATCAGCAGAAGTTAGTGAAACGCATTCAGGTGAAAGGATTCGAACTGAAAAACCTGCAAGGCACGAACACCTATTTATATATAGACAACATCGTCCTGTCAAAAGACAAGCCGCCGATGGTGCGGATAGAGTTGGAGGTGAAGCGTAAGAGTGGTGTCATTGCACGTGAATCGAGGAAGCTGGCCTACGGTGACGACCTGTTTGTGGTGTCCGACCTGAACCAGTACAAGGGTTACGTGATTTCCGACATCAATCCCTACCGTAACACCGTGACTTTCCTCAACGGCGTGACGCTGCACAAAGGGGAGGTGACAGGCGACATAAGCGAACTTGCCCTGCAACGGGTACAGATACGCGAAACTATCCGCTCGCATTTCGAGAAAGAACGCGAGTTGTTTGATAAAGGCATCAAGACGCTTTCGTTGTTCTTCATCGACGAAGTGGCGAAATACAAGAGTTACGATGAACAGGGCAACGAGGTGAAAGGCGTGTTCCAACAAATCTTTGAGGAAGAATACACGAACTTGCTCAATGAAAACCTTTCCTTGTTCGATGATGCCTACCAGATTTATTTGCGTCGCTTCCAAGTGCAGGAAATACATAACGGCTATTTCTCCATTGATAAGAAAAACGGCCACGCCATAGACAGCAACACGAGTAGGAAAAGTGACCTTTCGGACGACATTTCCGCTTATGACCTAATATTAAAGAATAAGGAACGTCTGCTGAGTTTTGAGGAACCTACCCGTTTTATCTTTTCGCATTCGGCTTTGCGCGAGGGCTGGGACAATCCGAACATTTTTCAAATCTGCACCTTGCGCCACTCGAATTCGGAAGTAAACAAACGGCAGGAAGTGGGACGGGGACTTCGCCTCTGCGTGGACAAGGACGGCAATCGGATGGATTACGACGCTTTGGGGGAAAATGTACATGACATCAATAAGCTGACCGTCATCGCCAACGAAAGTTACAGCTCGTTTGTGAACGATTTGCAAAACAAGACGCGCGAATCGTTGCGCGAGCGTCCGAAGAAAGCCACGATGGACTTTTTCAAGGACAGAATCATTCTGTTGGCCGACGGTATGAAGCATGCCCTTACTGTGAACGAAGCGGTTTCTATTCATGCCTACCTTTACGATAACGAATACATTGATGAGCAAGGCGTAGTGACCCAACGTTATAAAGATGATGTAACGCAAAACACATTGGCCGCTTTGCCGCTCCGGTTGGAACCGATGGCGCAAGGTATCCACGCATTGGTGCAAAGCACTTTCGACGAGAATATCTTACTGGGCGAGATGATAGAGGACGGCAACCGGACGCAATCACCCGAGAACAAGCTGAACGAGAATTTTGCCAAGAAAGAATTTCAAGAATTATGGCACAGCATCAACCACAAATATGTTTATACCGTACATTACGATAGTAACGAACTGGTTCGTAAAGCCATTGCCGCCATCAATAAGGAACTGTATGTGACCGAGCTGAAATACATCCTGACCGAAGGCATCCAGCAAGACGCCGACCGGTTTGGCGGGACGCACACCACGACCAAGAAGATAGGAACGGTAAGCACCTCAACCGTGAAGTACGACCTTGTAGGCGAAATAGCTAAAGGCGCGACACTGACGCGCCGCACCGTAGTAGCCATCCTGAAAGGTATCAGCCAAGCCAAACTCTACATGTTCCGTAATAATCCGGAAGAATTTATCCGGAAAGTGACCGGCATCATCAAAGACCAAAAGGCGACTATGATAGTGGAACACATCAGCTACAACAAGTTGGAAGAAACCTACGACAGCGCCATCTTCACGCAGGAGAAACATACGCAACCGATAGAAAGGGCTTACTCCGCCAAGAAACATGTCATGGACTACGTGTTTCCCGACAGCAAGGGCGAAAGCGAATTTGCCGGAAGCCTTGACAGTGCCACCGAGGTCTGTGTCTATGCCAAGCTGCCCCGTGCATTCCAAATTCCCACGCCCGTAGGGAACTATGCCCCTGACTGGGCTATCGCCTTTAACAAAGGCACAGTGAAACACATCTTTTTCATAGCCGAAACCAAAGGTTCAATGGGTACGATGGAACTGCGTGGTGTGGAGAAAGCCAAGATTGAGTGTGCCGAAAAGCTGTTCAATAATGTATCGACCAGCCACGTACGCTACCACCAAGTAAAGAGCTATCAGAATTTGTTGGATGTGATGAAAAATCTGGAATGATATATTCGAATATACCTATTCCCCGATGCACGAACCTTTATGCCCCGATGCATATAACTGACTCCTTTGCACGATTACTAATCGTACAGCGTGACGATTACTAATCGTACAGGTGAACGATTACTAATCGTACAACCTACCAAGATATCTGCAAAAAAGGCTGTGCCCGCAATGTGCCGGACACAGCCTTTATTTATGGTTATATGAATCTAACTCTAAAAAAAGACGTTATCAGAAGAACAAGTAACGTTCGTCTTTTACGTTAGCCTTCAAGTAAAGGTCGTTGATGAATTGACGGGCGATGTTGGTGTACATACTTTGCATCTTCTCAACCTCTGCGGCTTGGTCGAATGTCTCGTTCAATTTCTCCTCTGCGTAGGGCTGGAGAACATACACGCCACCGTTACCCTTGATAGGAGCACTCAGTTTATTGGCTTCGCCAACAGATGCGTATGCGCTAACCATAGGCTCGCTGGTGCGCAATGCTGAAACGAATGCAGGAGCACTAAAAGTCACATGCTTTACAGAATCAGTAACGGCATTGGCCATCCCTTTGTATTGGTCGAAAGAAGCTACACCGGCAGCTTTCATATCCGCCATGATTTTCTCGGCTTTCTTGTCGCGCAACACTTCAGCACGAAGTTCGTTACGAACCAAAGCCATCGGGCGATAACCTTCGGGAACGACTGATACCAAGCCAACAACCATCATGTGGTCGCTCTCACCACACTCATAAAGACCGGAAACTTCTCCCGGCTTGGCAGAGAAAGCCCAACGAAGCGCATCTTTCGTGCCGCGTACACCGCCAATGGTATGTTCCGTACTGGCAAGATCTCTGCGGTCGAGCAGACGATAACCTGCATCTTCGGCATTAGCCACCAGTTTCTCTACCGTACTATTGGCAGCGATAAATTCGCTGAAATCATTGTATGCCTTGCTATAGGTTTCTTTACTGAACTCTACCGGACGTTTCACGATAGCCACTTTGTACTTGTCCGTCATGGCTTTGCGGTCAGTCACTTGCAGGATAACATTGGCTTGGGCCAACGAGAGGTTCTGCAAATCATTCTTGGCGGCGGTGGTAATAGCTGTTACATACTTTAAGTTATCACCCTCCAAGTCGGCGCCTTCGTAATTGGCAGAAGAAATCCATACCCGCTCACCGGTCTGGCCGTACTTCTTGGCCACTTCCTCGAAGCTGGCTCCACCCTTGATGGCATTGTAAATACTGTCTGCCAAAGTCTTAGTTTTATCTGCATTCTCAGCAACTACCTGGATCTGACGATACTGGATAGAGTCGGGCATGGAAGACTTGGCCAATTTCTTGAACGAAGTCATGGTGTTGTCTCCGGCATAGTAATAAGGGCCAAATACATCACCCATGGCTACTGAATCCAAGCGTGCAACAACATCACGCGGCAAAGCACGAGTGGTGTAGAACAAGTCAATGTAAGGGATGTCCGAACCTGTAGAACGAACAAACGTCGCAT
Organism: uncultured Bacteroides sp.; assembly: GCA_949300425.1. Taxonomy (GTDB): domain Bacteria; phylum Bacteroidota; class Bacteroidia; order Bacteroidales; family Bacteroidaceae; genus Bacteroides. The sequence continues at coordinate 5,687 of CASGED010000088.1, read as the reverse complement.
AATCGGAGGTAGTAGAAGCCAACTGAATGGTATAATCGTCCATTTCCTTGCGCAAAGCGGCCTTATCTTCATCGCTGGCCGTTACCTGTACATCGATGTACTTGATATTACGAGTCTCTACATACTGACGATATTGTTCCTTCTTGGCATCGTAGGCAGCCTGCAAGTCTGCATCTTTAATTACGATGGTAGAGTCTACGATAGAAGAATAAGGGATGGCCGCTAATACCAAATCTTTCTGATTGACACGGGCATCGAAAGCGGCTTGTGCCTCTACCGGATTGGAAAGCAGAGACTGAGACACCAAGGCGGCATACTTTTCCTGCAAGCGGGTCTGTACGATGGTCTTTTCAACAAACGACCAAATCTTGTACATAGACTCATAATAATCTACATATTGAGAAGGCATTTGCGCACGATTCAGTTTGGCATAATCAGCCAAAAACTTCATCAGCATATCCTTGTCAAAAGCGCCTGTCTGAGGATTGACAAAAGGAGTGCGTGCCAACATAGGATGGCGTCCTTCGTTGATGATAGACTTCAACTCGGCGTCAGACACAGTCAAACCCAATTTCTTGGCTTCAGCTTCAATCAGCTGATTGTTGACGTACGTACGCCATACTTCATCATGGAGTTGGTTCATCTGTTCATCACTCAAGGCGTTCATTCCGCTCGTCAGTTTTACCACTTCAGAATATTCTTCCACCATCTTCTGATAATCCTGAGCGGAAAGCGTCTCGCCGTTCACCTCGCCTACATCTTGTGACTGATGCGGCTGGAGCACCTGCCAAGCATCGCCTGCAATGAAAGCGAACAGGGCCAAACCGACAGCAATCACCAATAAAGGTCCTTTGGACCGAATGTTTTGTAATGTTGCCATTTCTTTTTAATTGATTTATTGTTTATTATTTTTCTTCCTTGCTTATTTTAGCGCACGAAGATACAAAAAATGCAAATACGCATCTATGTAATTGGCTAAAAATTTATGATTTATGTACTATTCTGTGACTTTCAAGCGCACTAATTCGATTTTTGTGGCACTCATTTTGATGATTCTGAACTGGAACCCGCCTATATTTATGACTTCGTTCAACTTGGGGAAACTTTGATAAGCGTTTAATATCAGGCCACCTATCGTGACATAATCATCGGACTCAGGAAGATCCAAATCGAACGTCTCGTTCACCTTCTCAATCTCCAAACGAGCGGAAAGCACATACTCATGTTCGCCCACCTGCTTACACACGTAGGTCGTATTGTCATGTTCGTCCTCAATGTCACCAAAGATTTCTTCCACCAGATCCTCTAACGAAACGATGCCGGACGTCCCGCCAAACTCATCGACCACCACCGCCAAGGTTTTCTTCTGCTGCATAAAGAGCTTCATCAGCTTATGGGCGGGCATCGTCTCGGGCACGATAGGTACATTCTTCACATGGCTTTGCCACTCCTCTCCGGTGCGAAACATTTCAGAAGAATGAATGTAACCCACGACGTTGTCTATATTCCCTTCATAAACAATGATTTTGGACAGACCAGACTCGACGAACAAGGCCTTCAGGTCGGCAAGCGAAGCTGAAGTGTCTACCGCCACCACTTCCGGACGGGGAACGATACAATCACGCACCTTGACGGACGAAAAATCAAGCGCATTTTGGAAAATCTTCACTTCCGTATCCAGTTCTTCCTCGTCTTCGGCATTCTCAATGCCCGATTGTACAAAGTAATCCAAATCGACCTTGCCAAAGGCCTTTGCCGAGGCGTCTCTGTTAATTTTCACCCCAAACAAACGCAAACAAAGCCAAGAAAGGAGGGAAACGAACTTGGACACGGGAAACAATACGGCATAACACAAAAACAAGGGGAAAGCACAAACGCGCAAAGCCCCGATGGGATGAACTTCAAACAGATTCTTTGCTAAAAATTCGGTGATAACCAATATAATAAGAGAAACAGCTATAACTTGCACAAGCATAAGTGCCCAATGGTTATCCGTAAGTTCTTCCGGCAAACGGGACGCCACCCAGCTGGCCGTCAGTATGCCATATACTACCAACGCAAGCGTGTTACCCACGAGCATGGTAGAAATAAAATCATTGGGATTGCGAAAAAAATAGGTCAGAATCTTATAAGAAGTTCCTTTCTTGCTCTCCATCTCAAAACGCAATTTATCTACCGCCACAAAAGCGGCTTCTACGCCCGAGAAAAACGCGCAAAACGCAAGCGCAATCAACAAATATCCAATAGTCTCCATTTCCTTGCCTTAGCTGACGGTATCTGTTCGCAACGTATCGGCCCGCAACGTATCGGAAGGAGCCGCCGTACTCGACTCGTCAATGTAAAAGATACCGTTCGTCTTATAAAATTTATAACGTGTCATTTGTTCGTTCGACTCGAAGCCGACGGCATAAATGATTTGATCCGGCTGTTCGATGCGCACCTGCTTGTCCGAATAAACACGTTTTTTGTTCTGATCCCAATATAACAATTCCGTATCAAACTTCTCTCCTTTCACGTTCCGGATATGCACATTGCTCATCAGTTTCCAAAGTTTCGATTTGTCATAATAATAAGCAGTGTCGGCCTCGATACTGGCTTCTACCTGAAACAAGGAATCGAACTTCTCCACATAGACACCTTTCTCGAATGCCCAGTAGGAAGGAGACTTACGGTCGTAGACCTGCCACTCTTCAGCATTGATGCGATAGCGTATCACGCCCGAATCGGACACGAGCGTAGTTACTCCCCGCGTGTCCATAACCGGCAAAGAATCGCGCTCGGTGATGGCTTCGCCCATCTCCTTGGACCCACCCGAACAGGCGGACATTAAAACAAGCATAACCATCGCCCCGATGGCAATGGTTATGCTTGCATTATCTGATTGAACCTTATTAGGTTGTAAAATCATAAAAATCCGATTTATCTGATAGTCGTAGACTCACCAATCCAACCACCTACGGTGATGCGGTCGCCTTTCTTGTAGCCCAACATGAAAAGGTCTTGGCTCTCGGGCAGGTGAGCGGAATAAGTACGAATCAGCTCGTTTGCTTGCTCAGCTAAAGAGGGGTCGATAGATTTAGCTCTCTGCAGTTTGTCCAAAACTACATAATATGTACATCTGTTCAACGCTCCTTCATCGCTCCAGCGGGGACTTGAACCGTAAGCCTGAGCCAACAAAATGTATGCGTTGGCAAACTCGGGATTGAATTCCAGCGCCTTATAGCAATAGCTCTTTACCTGCGAATATTTCTTTGCGCCAAACATGGCACCGGCAGCGGCATATGCCATCTCTGCCTTCTTGGCATTGTCAGTTTCCATACCTATTGCTTCATCAAAATACTTTACAGCCTCATCATAATCACCTTTCTTATAGGCTTGGTAACCGCAACCTACGGCAGCATCAGCTGTCGGGTTAATCTTGTACATGTAATAAGAAGCCTGGAAGTAAGCGTCACTTTCCGTACATTTCATCATTTTCAATACATTGATGGCTTTCTTCAAGAAAGTTGAATCGTTTTGGTTGGCTTCAACCTGCGGGCCATAGATGTTCTGCAACGATTCGCAATCGGCTACACCACTATTAATAAAAATGGCAACCAAGTTTTCGCGAATCTGTGTCATGCTTTTCTTCCTTGATTCCTTAGTTTCGGCGGCGATAGCTTCATCGGCATATTTTGTCGAGTTCAGATAATCCGTGAAGAACTGCTCGGTATGAGAGGGGTCGGCCTTAACCAAACGCATGGAGCAATCCAAGAAATAGAACAGGATGGTACCCGAAGACTCTTGTTTTTCTGCGTCGACAGATGCTTTCAACCATTCGTATGCCTGTTTCACGTCCGGTTTCGGCGCATATTGCAGATAAGACACAGCCTTACGACCTTTCGCTCCTTCTACGCCATAGTTCAATTTAGTGCCTTTGGCCAAGAAGTCAGGAATATATTTCATCTCTTGATCGAATACTCCCATCAATTCGTTGAAATACTTCTGATAGTCTGCCGAATTACGATCTTTGATTCCTTTCAGGAAGCTTTCCAAAATTTCTTTCGCATCCGTATAAGTGTAGAAGCGCAGTGTAGGACAATCTTTCAACACTGCCATACAAGGAGCATACGCATCCTTAAAGTTACCAGCCTTCACAGCCTCGTGGGAAATACTACTGTTGGCGTTACAATCACTTTGTGCGAAAGCACAGGTTGCTCCCCCCGAAAGGAGCAATACCGCTACGAGCGTCTTAATTTTCATTGTATTTAAATTTTAGTTATAATATATTGTCTATTTATCTCCTCTTATTATTCTACCTGGCTCTTGAAGAACCAACGTTCGTTGAAGGTGATGCCGATGCTGATGCGCAACGTATTTTCATCCAAGAACGAAGGTTGCTTTCCTTTAGTTCTCACGTACTGGGCCGTAACGCTCAGCATCGAACGGGTACGCATCAGCGGGAAAGCAAAACCGCCAGACACCCCATACTCATTGGCCGCACGCACACCATTTATCTTGTAATAGGGCTGCGAGTAATACGCGCCAATGCGATACTTGACATGCGCCAAATAGTTCCGTCCCATCGGATTCGGGACATACTCTGCGCCAAGTCCTATGCGGGTGCGTGAACAGAAAGCGTCTTTCGCGTTCATGTAGGCCGTCTTGTTCCATTGCTGAAACATGAAATCCGCTCCCACGGTCAGGCGATTGTCGTAGACGTATGCCAATCCGGCACCTACTGTCAGCGGTATGCCATACGTGGCCAAGCTGTCGCGCACAGTATAAGTGGCACCTGTCGACGAACTGCCCACTTGCGTCTCGATGCTTGTCCGGTTGTCGATGTCATGCCCCGGCGAAACGACCGCACCCAACGTAAGCGCATGTTTCTTGCCTAACATCTGTGTGTATTGCAATCCGAAGTCCAACTTATAACTCTTCAACGTAGCACTCGACGCGCGTTGAAAAGACAATTGGTTGGCATCCAAGGGGAACGTCAATTCCGTCGAACGCGAGATGTCCCCCCAAAGGTACGAAAAATTTGCACCAACCGAAAGATTTTTAAATATTTTAAATCCGGCACCTACATATAATTGGTGTAATCCGCCATCGCCCGCATACTTTACCGAACTGGAGCTTTCGGGAAAATCCTCGTTCGGGCGGTATTCCGTCATGCTATAACCGACATTAGAGTAAGGCAAAAGCCCGAAACTCATGCCGCACCATGGAGCCACCCGAAACAACATGGTAACATAATCGAAACTGGAGTTTTTGGCATTCTGTTTCAACGTACCATTGCTGAAGTTCGTGTTTTGCAACGAAACCGCACCGTCAAATATAAAAGTCAGAGAATCAACTGCCGTGTAAGAAGCCGGATTGGCAAAATTAACCAGCGAGCCATCCCGCAAACCATACGCCACACCTCCCATCGCCTTGCTATTGCTCGAACCGACATCAGCCAACTGGCCATACCCATACCTCGTATAAGGCGAGTTTGTATTGTTTTGAGCCAAAGCTACCCCCGACAACGCCACAAGCAGCAACACCAAGAACGCTTGTTTATATCCTATCATTATTATACACTAATATTCGGTTTAATCCTTTCAATACTAAAAATCTGTCTGCAAAGATGATACTTTTTAAGTTTGTATCAAAAGAAAATTCATCACCGCCCGTTAAAAAAACCAAAAGTTCAGGATATTTAGTTC
>CASGED010000087.1 GCA_949300425.1 uncultured Bacteroides sp. | reverse complement strand
TCTTCTACCAACAAAATCTTATCATCCTTGAAAATAGCCGCGCGGGTATCAAGCTTGGGAGTCTGAAACCCCGTCTCATTGCAAAACAAATCTTTCACTTGTGCCAGAGGAAGCCTGCCCTGCAAGCTTATTATCTCGGCGGCAATTTCCCGGACACGCTCAAACCGCTCCTTGTCAAAGGGATCTTTTGTATAAGTCAGTCCCGCTTGCGCAATGAACTGAAGTTCTTTGGCCCATTCCAGCCATTGGTATTCCTGCTCTTGTTTATCCATCATCTGTTGCATATCATTTTGATTAGACAAAAATAGGAAGAAGAAATAACTTCTTGTTTATCCTATGTTAAAAAACGCCCATTGGCTCTTATCCGGCTCAACGATTGTTGCGTAATGCCCAGAAAGGAAGCTATATATCCCAAGTTCACCCTTTGGAACAGTTCGGGGCTTTCTTTGGTCAAATGTTCATAGCGTTCTTGGGCTGACCAGTTCAACCGACGGATATGCATGTCCTGCAATCGGAGGAAATTTTCTTGCTGTAATACCCGCATCCAGTTGGCAAGGTCGATGTAAGAGCGATACAGTTCATCCAGTTGCTCCACGGAAATAGAATAGGCCGTGGTTTTTTCCAATGTCTCCACATACTCAAAGCCAGCCGTGCGGCGGTATAAGTCCCATGAGCCACAAGCGGCATCCCCTTCCTTAGAGAACCATGTCGTGATTTCTTTTCCGTTATGTAAAACATAAGAGCGTGTGATGCCTTTTTCAATGAAATAGACCTTCCTGTCCAGTTTCCCGGCATGGATGAGGGTTGTCTTTGCCGGGAATACCCATCTTTCGAAAAGACACGCCAGTGCCTCCAATGCCTCGTCCGAAACCGGATAATACGTTCTTATCTTTCTGACAATGTTTTCCATAAACTCATTCTTTTTGCAAAGGTACAAAATGAGAACAGCAATAAAGACAAAATATCCGCCTGATATTTATCCAACTTGATAAAAATGATTCTCCACAATGAAGTGAACATACGAGGCGCCACATCCCTGCGGCACAGCATCATGTCGGTTGAGGCTACTTGTTACGTCCGTTGCGGGAGAATCATGAAAGCCCGACCGGCGCACGCCAAAAATCCATGTAGTAAGTATAGAAGAAAATAAGGAAGAGCAGTCTGTGATTAATTGAATTTACAAAAGCGAAGAGGGTGAGAACGGGCCTCATTTCAGGCTACTAACTTAAGGAGGGAATGTTTCTAACATAGGAGGGGAATGTTAGAAACATTCGGGGGCTATGTTAGAAACATTCCCGACCCTTGCTTGGAGGGGCTTCCGGCGAGGGTAAATCCCTGTTTGAAAGAATGGTTCTGAAATGTACACAGTAGAACTCGACGGATTGTTGCAGATTCTTATTTATTATGTAATAATGTGGTGTCTCTCATGTCGGCCGGGAATATTTGTTGCGCACACATGGCAGGATGCAATAAAATCATATACAAGTAGGATGCTCTCAATTAGTTTTGTATTTTTGTCCCCAAGATAAAAGCGAACCTTATGACAAAAGCATTATTTCTTGACATTGACGGCACATTGGTGAGTTTCCATACACACGAAGTTCCCGCCTCCGCCGTCGAAGCCCTGGCCGCAGCCAAGGCTGCCGGACACCGTATCTTCATCGCTACCGGGCGTCCCCGCGTGCTTATCAATAATCTCGGCGTTTTGCAAGAGCAAAATCTGATAGACGGTTACGTCACCATGAACGGTGCCTACTGCTATGTGGGCGAAGAGGTCATTTACAAAGGTCCTATTTACGGACCTGATGTCCGTTGGCTGACCACGTATTGCTTCCAACGTAACATTCCTTGCATTGTGGTGGATGAATGCGCGCTTAGCGTCTGCCAACCGGACGAACGTGTGCGCCGCATCTTCAACGAGTTTCTCAAAGTGACCGCTCCCATGCCGGCCGCCACCGTGGACGAAGCAATCCAAGGCAAAGATGTTTTCCAACTGACTCCTTTCATCAATATAGAAGAGGAAGCGGAAATCGCTCCCAAACTTTCCCATTGTGAGATTGGTCGCTGGCATCCGGCCTTTGCCGACATCACCGCTTTGGGCAACACCAAACAGAAGGGCATTGATGAAATCTGCCGTCATTTCGGCATTCGTCTGGAGGACACCATCGCCTTTGGCGACGGAGGCAATGACATCCCCATGCTTCGCCACGCGGGTATCGGGGTCGCTATGGGGAACGCTAACGAGAAGGTGAAGGCCGCGGCCGATTACGTTACGGCCTCTGTGGATGAAGACGGCATAGCGGAAGCTATCCTGCGTTTTTGTTAAAAGGAAAGACGGATGAAACATTTTTATTCTATTATTCTTTTGTGCCTTTGGGGGCTTGGAAGCGCAGAAACCGGTTTCGCGCAACACGATGGAGGCTTGGCACGCGCGCAACGCGTCTATGATTATTTTGTGGCGGGACAAGGCGATAGTATTTATGCCGTACTGAACGCGGAAGCTCAACGTATGTTGTCGCCGTTGGTGTTTAATGATACCTATCGTCAGTTGGAAACGCAGTTCGGACAGTTGAAATCGGTCGGAACGTGGAAGCGGAATGAAGAACAGGGAGTAGTGTTTTATTATCGTGACATGACGTTCGAACGTTATGCCTTGCGCTTTCTGTTGGCATTCGATAAGGATGGTCGTATGAATACCATCCGGGTGATGCCGACACCCGAGCCGGTGGAAGCTCCCCAAGCGACTTTCGATGAGAAAATGATGGAGGAGCGGGACATTGTGGTGAAGTGTGATGGCTATTGTGTGCCGGGTACGCTGACTTTGCCGCGTATTTCCGTTGCGGGTCATGTAAAAGTGCCTTGCGTGGTGCTGGTGCATGGGTCCGGGCCTCATGACCGGGATGAGACGGTCGGGCCGAACAAACCTTTCCGTGATTTGGCGTGGGGATTGGCCAGACAGGGCGTAGCCGTGATTCGTTATGATAAGCGTACCAAGGTGTATGGAACCGGCATCGTGCCTGAAGGCAAACGGCTTGATCCGGACACTGAGACTTGCGATGACGCCGTGGCTGCCGTGGCTTTGGCAGCAACTTTGCCGGAAGTGGCGGCGGATAGCATCTTTGTGCTGGGGCATAGTCAGGGCGGTTTGTTGGCGCCGCGCATAGCCCGTCGGTCGGATGCCGTGGCGGGCATCATCATCTTGGCCGGTCCGGCGCGTCCATTAGAAGACATCTTGATAGAACAATCGGCTTACCTCGTTGATTTGTCAGGCGATACGGGTGAAGGGAAGGCACGGTTGGATGAATTGCGGCGCCAGGTGGAGAATGTCAGACGTTTGGGAAGTCCGGATTTTTGCGACACTATACCTTTGCCTTTGGGCTTGCCCAAAGAATATTGGGAGTATTTGCGGCATTATAAGCCCCTGCCCGAGGCCTCAGCCCTGAAATGTCCGGTACTGGTGTTGCAGGGCGAGCGCGATTATCAGGTCACGATGCAGGACTACGGTATGTGGTTGATGGCCTTGTTGCCCAATCGTAAAGCCCAACTGAAATCTTATCCGGCCTTGAATCACCTGTTGCAGGAGGGAAAAGGCAAATCCACACCGTTGGAGTACAACGAAGCCCGTCCGGTACCTGCTTATGTGCCGGAAGATGTGGCAGGCTTTATCCGTGGGAAAGATGTTCGATAAGAATTTCTTATCCGGAAGCGTTGGCTTCCGGATATTTTCGTATATTTGCCTGAACTTTATTTAGAATTAGCCATGAAAAACCGATTGATTCTTTGTGTGGGACTCTTCTTGTTGCTGACGGCCTTCGTGGCCGACAAGCCAGTAATTACTATCTTTATGATAGGCGACTCTACGATGGCCAATAAGAATATAACGGGTGGAAATCCGGAACGGGGATGGGGAATGGTGCTGCCCGGATTCTTTGCGGAAGACATCAAGGTGGATAACCATGCCGTAAATGGGCGCAGCTCCAAAAGCTTCATTGACGAAGGCCGCTGGGACAAGGTGCTTTCATTGATAAAAAAGGGGGATTATGTGTTTATCCAGTTTGGGCATAACGACGAGAAGCCCGACCCTAAACGTCATACCGACCCGGGTTCCACGTTCGACGCCAACTTGCGGCGTTTTGTAACCGAAACTCGTGCCAAAGGTGGCATTCCTGTCTTGTTCAACTCCATTGTGCGTCGCAATTATGCTCCGGTGGCGGATTTGTCGAAGATTGACGCGGCGGTAGCGGCGGCTGTGAATCAAGACGATGTACGCGCGGATGCGGTGTCCGGTGGTTCTTCCGCTCAAGTACAGGCGGAACGCTTGATTGACACACATGGAGATTACCTGAAGTCTCCCCTTGCCGTGGCTGAGGAACTGGACGTGCCTTTCGTGGACATGAACAAGATAACGCACGATTTGGTAGAAGAGTTAGGTCCGGAAGCTTCGAAAAAGCTCTTTATGTGGGTAGAACCGAATACGGTGCCCGCTATGCCGAAAGGGCGTGAAGACAATACACATCTTAATATATATGGCGCACGTGTAGTGGCCGGACTGGCGGTGGACGCCATTGCCGAGGCAGTGCCGGCATTGGCTCCGTATGTGCGTCATTATGATTTCGTGGTGGCTAAGGACGGAAGCGGTGACTTCTTCACGGTGCAGGAAGCCATTAACGCTGTACCCGACTTTCGTAAAAATGTCCGTACCACCATATTGGTGCGTAAGGGTGTGTACAAAGAGAAACTGGTCATTCCGGCCTGCAAGCTCAATGTCTCGCTGATTGGTCAGGAAGGAGCCGTATTGGAGTATGACGGCTATGCCAGTCGTCCCAATCGCTTTGGCGAGCAGATGAGTACCTCCGGTTCGGCTTCTTGTTATATTTATGCGCCCGATTTTTATGCGGAAGGAATCACGTTTGCCAACACGGCAGGTCCTGTAGGGCAGGCGGTGGCGTGCTTTGTCAGCGCCGACAGGGCTTACTTTAAGAATTGTCGATTCTTAGGTTTCCAAGATACACTTTATACCTATGGCAAAGGATGCCGCCAATATTATGAAGATTGTTACATCGAGGGTACCGTAGATTTCATTTTTGGTTGGTCGACCGCTGTATTCAATCGTTGCCACATTCATAGCGTGGGCGATGGATATGTGACGGCACCCTCTACCGACCCTGGGCAGAAGTATGGTTACGTATTCTACGATTGCAGGCTGACTGCGGCCGACGGCGTGCGGAAGGTCTATTTGTCCCGTCCTTGGCGTCCATACGGGCGAGCGGTGTACATCCGTTGCGAGATGGACAGACATATTCTTCCCGTAGGATGGAATAACTGGGGCAAGAAGGAAAACGAGAAAACAGCCTATTTTGCCGAATATCAAAGCCGGGGGGAAGGAGCCAATCCCGAAGCCCGTGCGGCATTCTCCCATCAGTTGCCAGACTTGAATGGTTATGAGATGGAAACCGTGTTGGCCGGTGACGACGGATGGAATCCGGTAAAGAACGGTAATATATTGTTGGATGTCAAGCGTTAAGTAAAAGCTGTACAATCATGAAGAAATGTCTGATACTGCTATGTGTCCTTTGTAGCTTGCTTCCGGTACGGGCCCAGCATTTCTGTTCGTTTACCCATTACTCCACGGAAGATGGCTTGTCGCAAAATACGGTGATGGATATTTTGCAAGACCGTCAGGGCAACATGTGGTTTACTACCTGGGACGGATTGAACAAGTTTGACGGTTATACGTTTAAAGTGTATAAGGCAAAGCCGGACAATCGCGTGGAGTTGGTTAACAACCGTATGGATTATATGTATGATGACCCCTACGGGTGTTTATGGTTACAAGCGTATGATGATCGTGTGTTCCGCTTTAATCCGCGGACGGAAACTTTCGAGCGGGGAGGGGCGGATTCGCAACAGTTCGCTTCCATCAAGGTGTTGCCCGGAGGGACGGTTTGGTTGTTGGCAAAGCATGACGGGGCGGTCCGTGTGAGAACCGATGCCGAGACGTTGGCCTTTTCAACCACCTGGTATTCTGCTACAACGGGGCTTCTTTCTGCTACACTTGTGTATAATGCGTTTGAGGATTCTGATGGAAGCGAATGGTTGCTGACCGACAATGGATTGGCGCAGATTATTCCCGGGCGGGAGAAGGAACCTGTCTCTTTTTTTGCAGACAAGACGGAAGGCGATGGCGTAGGCAAACAGCCTTTTTATGTGGCTTGCGAGTGGCAAGAACGGATTTATTTTGGCTCAGACAAAGGACGAGTGTGGTGTTATGATAAGAAAAGCAGGCAATTCTCATTGATTCAGTTGCCGGGTGAAAGCCGTTTGGTAGGCATTGAGCAGGTGGACGGCGCTACATTGGCGTTTGTCATGAGGGATGATGGTTTTGTGCTTTACAGTCCTTCTTCCGGAGATATGGCTTCTTATGGGGCGGGACACTTGCGTCACGCTTCCGTTTACTCCATATATATAGATAGGTATAAGAATATCTGGTTTGAACAATATACTTCCGGGCGTATAATTCGTTTTGACGCAGTGAACCGGAAATTCAAGGAGGAACATCTGGCGGTAGAACCTACCAGCACCGATCGTTCGCGTCCGGCTTTCCATATCCACGAAGACGCTTTTCATCATTTGTGGGTACATCCTTACGGAGGAGGGTTCTCCTACTATGACCGTAAGGATGATTGTCTGAAACCTTTCTATAATGACACGAAAGATTCCCATCGGCGTTTCTCCAATAAAATCCATTCGGTGTACTCTGATAGTCAAGGCAATCTGTGGATGTGTACCCACTCCAAAGGCTTGGAGAAGATTGCCTTCTATCAGGAGCAGTTCCATCTGCTATCTCCTTCACCGGACAGCAATGGATCGTTGAGCAACGAAGTGCGTGCGCTTTGCCAGGACGTGGACGGATATGTATGGGTAGGTACCAAAGACGGTATGCTTCGGCTGTATTCATCCGAGGGGAAAGAATTGGGCTATTTGACTGAGGCGGGGACGGTAGCCCGTTCGGGTAAACCTATGGCGGGAAACGCTTATTTTATGATGCAGGACAGTAAGGGTAATTTGTGGATTGCCACTAAAGGAGACGGAGTGGTGAAAGCCGAACCGCTTCAAACGCCTTACCAATATCGGCTGACGCGTTATCGCTATGACAAAGATGATATCTATAGTTTAAGTAACGATGATGTTTATTGTGTCTACGAGGATGCGGAAGGGCGTATCTGGGTAGCTACGTTTGCGGCCGGTGTCAATTACCTGACCCATGATGAGGCCGGAAAAGAAATCTTTATCAGCCATCGCAACCATTTGAAAGGCTATCCGATAAATTATTGCTCCAAGGTACGTTTTATTACGGGCGATGAGAAGGGACATATTTGGATAGGTACTACGGTCGGCGCGCTGATGGTGGAGGAAGATTTCAAGAATCCCGAAAACGTCAAGTTCTATCATTACCTGCGTGTTCCGGATGATGAAAGTAGTCTGAGCAATAACGATGTACATTGGATAATTCCTACAAAGAAAGGCGAACTCTACATTGCGACTTTTGGGGGCGGATTGAATAAACTCTTGTCGTTGGACGCAGGCGGGAAAGCGGCTTTCAGGTCTTATACGGTGGCTGACGGATTACCTTCGGACATTCTTCTGTCCATCCGGGAAGACCGGAGAGGGGCTTTGTGGATAAGCACGGAGAATGGTGTCAGCAAGTTTAATCCCGAGGAAGAGTCTTTCGAAAACTATCAGGACGAGCGTTTCGGTTCCCGTGTCCGTTTTAGTGAGGCATCTTCCGAGTACACTCGTTCGGGCGAGATGCTTTTCGGGAATACGTTGGGAGTGTTCTATTTCAATCCCGACTCTATCAGCAAAAGTACGTTTGTGCCTCCCATCGTGTTCTCACGCCTGTTGGTGGAGAACAAGGCTGTGATGCCGGGCGAGCAATCGTTGCTGAAGAATACATTGGACGCCACACCCTCTTTGGTCTTGTCCCATCAGGAGAATATTTTTTCCATCGAGTATGCGGCGCTTGATTACACAGAACCGGCCGCTATACAGTATGCCTATATATTGGAAGGTTTTGAGAAAAATTGGAACTACGTGGGTAAGCAGCGTATGGCTACCTATACCAATCTGCCGCAGGGCGATTATATATTCAAGGTGCGTTCTACTAATTCGGACGGACAATGGACGGACAATGTACGCTCGTTGTCAGTTACTGTATTGCCCTCGTTTTGGGAAACGCCGTGGGCTTATTTCCTATATGTGGTTTTTGTCTTAGCTTTTATTGTGACGGCGGTTTACATCCTGTTTACCATCTATCGTTTGAAACACAAAGTGTCTATGGAACAACAGCTTACTAACATGAAATTACGTTTCTTTACCGATATCTCCCATGAACTCCGCACTCCTTTGACGTTGATTTCCGGCCCGGTAGAGTATGTCTTGACCAATAAAGGTTTACCGGCAGATGCGCGGGAACAGTTGCAGGTAGTGGAGCGGAATACTAAGCGTATGTTGCATTTGGTCAATCAAATACTCGATTTCCGTAAGATACAGAATCAGAAGATGAGGATGCGGGTGCAGCGCATTGATGTAGTGGCCTATACGCGCAAAATAATGGATAGCTTCAATGCTTTGGCCGAGGAGCACCAGATTGACTACCTCTTTGAGACGGAGAAACCCGAACTGTATCTTTGGGTCGATGCGGACAAGTATGAGAAGATAATCTTCAACCTCTTGTCCAATGCCTTCAAATATACGCCTAACGGGAAAATAATCAGCGTGTTTGTTCATGAAAACGAGAAAAGCGTATCGGTGGGCGTGCGTGACCAAGGTATCGGCATCGCTGAAAACAAACGAAAATCCATCTTCATGCGGTTTGAGAACCTGATAGAAAATAACCTCTTCAACCAGTCGAGTACCGGCATCGGCCTTTCGTTGGTCAAGGAGTTGGTGGATATGCATAAGGCGGTGATTACGGTGGACAGCGCGTTAGGCAAAGGAAGTTGTTTTAGCGTAGAGTTCCTGAAGGGTAAAGAACATTTTGATGAAAACACGGAATTCCTTCAGGATGATGCTTCCGTGGACGTGTCTGCTGTGTTGGAGCCTGAGAATGAAAAGGAAGACGAGACCGACGTTTCCCGTCCTGTCATGCTGCTGGTGGAGGACAATCAGGAACTCCGTTTGTTCCTGCGGAGCATTTTCTGCGCGGACTATCGCATCGCCGAGGCTTCTGATGGGGTGGAAGGATTGGAAAAAGCGGCTCTTTTGTTACCGGACATCATTATCTGCGATGTGATGATGCCCGGCAAGGACGGCATTACCATGACCCGGGAATTGCGTGCCAACATGACCACCAGCCACATTCCCGTCATCTTGCTGACGGCCAAAGACACGTTCGAAAGTAAATTGGAGGGATTGGAACACGGAGCCGATGATTACATTACGAAGCCTTTCAGCGCTACCTATCTGAAAGCCCGTGTGAAGATCCTCCACGAGCAGCGTCAAAAACTTCAGGACGCATATCGTGACAAACTGATGCAGACAACCATTCAGGCGGATGATGCGCAAGAGGAGAAAAATGCAGCACCGGAAATGTCCTCTAACGACCGTAAGTTTATGGACAAACTGATGGAGTTGATGGAAAAGAACTTGGATAATGGAGATTTGCTGGTGGACGATTTAGTGCGTGAGCTGGCTGTAAGTCGTTCGGTGTTCTTCAAGAAGTTGAAGACGCTGACCGGGCTTGCGCCTGTTGAGTTTATCAGGGAAGTGCGCATCAACCATGCTATCCGCTTGATAGAGACGGGCGAATACTCCATGACCCAGATTTCTTATATGGTGGGTATCAACGACCCCCGTTATTTCAGTAAATGCTTCAAGCAGAAGATGGGCATGACGCCTACGGAATATCGTGACAAGCATAAGCGCAAGTAGCACACAAAAAAGTTTGAGGGACGTCCTTCTCGCAAGGCCATCCCTCTCTTTTTGCAAAGAATGCCTTTCTTCTGTGAAACTCTATCGAAAGGCGTGTTCCTTTGACATTTTATTAGCAACCTATGAAAACTATTTTCTGCAAAGATATACATAGGACCTGCTTCCGATGTGTAATATTTCGTCTATTCATGGGAATAGTTGTTTTTTTCAAAATCATTGTATTGCTCCAGGAACTTCAGGAGTCTTCTTATACATTTATTAAGGGTATGTTATTATCCGTATAGATGCACCGTTTCAGTAACTATTGAAACAATGTTTCAGTAATATGTGAAACGCCCTGATAAATTATCATTTGATTTTGTGCACTTACTTATAAAAACGGGTACTGATTTCAATCGAAATCATTACCTTTGCATATCATCATCATATAAAAAACATCATGGCAGCATACAAAGCACTACCTTATGGGATATCGGACTTCCGACAGATAAGGAGAGAATCCCTCTATTTTGTGGACAACTCCATGTATCTGGAAACAATGGAGCAAGCCGGACATTTCCTCTTCTTCATCCGTCCGCGCCGTTTCGGCAAAAGCCTGTTCCTCTCCATGCTCCGCTATTATTACGACATCAATGCTGGGGAGAACTTTGCGGAAATGTTCAGAGGACTTTGGATAGCGGATCATCCTACTCCGTGGCAAGGAAAGTTCCAAGTGCTACATCTCGATTTCTCGCAAATAGGAGGAGATGCGGAAGTGCTTCCCGTAAAATTCAATCAGTACTTCGGCATCCGGCTGGATGATTTTGTAGAACGTTATGCTGCCTATTACCCCGAAGACTTCGTGGAACGGGTCAGGGAACGGGAAGACGCGGACAGCAAGTTTGCCCTTATTACAGCAACGGCTCAGGCGCGTGGACACAAACTTTATCTGATAGTGGATGAATATGACAACTTCACCAACACCGTGCTCAACGAACAGGGAGAGGCCATCTATCACGCCATGACACATGCCAGCGGCTTCTATCGGGATGTATTCAAGAAGTTTAAGGGGAACTTTGACCGTATTCTGATGATGGGCGTCAGTCCCGTGACATTGGATGACCTCACCAGCGGGTACAACATCGCCACCAGTATCACCATGGACGCGCGTTTCAACCAAATGCTGGGATTCAGTGAGACCGATGTGCGGGAAATGATTCGCTATTACCAGTCTGCAGGAGTGCTCCAAGGAGATGAAGAGCAGCTGATTGCGGAAATGAAGCCCTGGTATGACGGGTATTGCTTCTCTGAAGATGTCGTTTATACTGACCCGAAAATGTTCAATTGCGACATGGTAACTTATTATATAAACTATATCATTCAACATGGGCAAACGCCTAAAGAAATGATAGACCGCAATACCCGTACAGATTATCTGAAGTTAGACAAACTCATCAAATTGGATAAACTGGACGGTGACCGTAAGGGCGTGCTATTAGAAGTGGCAGAGAAGGGAAGCATCCTGGGTAATGTCGCGGACTCTTTTCCTGCCGCACGGCTGACAGACCCGGACATGTTCAAAAGCCTGTTGTTCTATTACGGCATGGTGACCATCACGGGCATGAGGGGCAGTAAGATGATTTTGGGCATTCCGAACAACAATGTACGGCGGCAATATTACGATTACTTGTTACAGGAATACCGGAAGATTTGCCGGGTGGACGTATCAGCTCTGTCGGATACATATGATGACGCCGCTCTTGACGGGAACTGGAAGCCCATGATGGAATACATTCTGAAAGCCTATCATGACACGACTGCCGTGCGTAGCCTCATAGAGGGTGAACGTAACCTGCAAGGATTCATGAATGCTTACCTCAGCCTGAACGCTTATTACCTGACGGCTCCGGAAGTGGAGTTAAACCACGGTTATTGTGACTTCTTCCTGATGCCGGACCTGAAACGTTGGCCGATGGTGAAGCACAGTTATATTTTAGAACTGAAATACCTCTCGAAAACGGATACGGAGGCAAAAGCCGTAAGCCAATGGAAGGAAGCATTGGAGCAAATCAAAACCTATGCGCAAGGTGAGAAGGTACGTCTGCTGACCATAGGAACTGAATTGCATCCTATTGTAGCGCAAATCCAGGGATATGAGTTGGTAAGGATGGAAGAAGTTCCCCTATCAATAAAATAGCTTCAAACAGACATGGAAAACACAGAACTATTTATTATTGAAGGACTGAAACAAGGCAAAGAAGAGGCATACAGATACCTCTATGAGCATCATTATGTCGCATTGTGTCATGTGGCTAGGGAATATGTGGGCGATGAGGCTTTGGCTGAACATCTGGCGGGCGACGTGATATTCCACTTGTGGGAGGTACGTGAGACACTGGATATCCGTATCTCCCTGCGTAGTTACCTGGTACGTGCCGTCCGTAACCGTTGCTTGGATTATCTTGATTCACGCAAGCAGAAGCATGAAATCACTTTTTCGGAACTGGAAGGGGGCGATTCGTTGGGCGAACGCTATATCTTGGCTGACGATTATCCGTTGGGCTCTTTATTGGAGAAAGAACTCGACCATGAGATTCGTAGGGCTATTAGCCGTTTGCCGGAAGAATGCCGCCGTGTTTTCCTGAAAAGCCGTTTTGAAGAAAAGAAATATGAAGAAATAGCCTGTGAACTCGGCATTTCGGTCAATACTGTTAAGTACCACATAAAGAACGCTTTGTCTTTGCTTTATAAGGAACTCGGCAAGTATTTGCTACCTTGTCTGATTCTTTTTTGCTGTATCGCTTGAAAAAAGTTCCTTTTTTGACTACCCGCTTATTCTTTTTTATCGTCATATCTATAGAACCCCTAATAAAATGGAAGAGAATAACAACTACATAGACGAATTAATCGTATCCTTTTTGTCCGGCGAATTGAATCAAGAAGGACGAGATGAACTGAAGGCTTGGATAGACGAGTCGGAGGCGCATCGTAGATACTTTTTGCAACGTCAGGAACTTTGGTTTTCGGCTTTGGCGGAGGAAGAACGTACACGTTATGACCACGAGGCCGCTTTTCGCCAGTTCCAGCAAAGAGTGGCGGCTTCTAAATCCGGAAAGAAAAAAGCCGTTCGGATTTCTTGGCCGATGTGGGTTCGTTATGCAGCCGTGGTGGCGTTGGTGGGGATGATAGCATACTTCTCCTATCGGCAAGGGGAAGGCAATTTGCGGGAAGCGTTGGCAGACATCGAAGTGGTGGTTCCGTTGGGGTCGCAGGCACAGATGCGCTTGCCGGACGGAACGTTGGTGACCCTCAATGCGGGGTCACGTATGACGTATGCGCAGGACTTCGGGGTAGACAACCGAGAGGTAGAGTTGCAGGGTGAAGGCTATTTTGAAGTAGCCCACAACGAAGAGATTCCTTTCTATGTTCGTTCAAAGAGCTTGCAAGTAAAGGTGTTGGGCACGAAGTTCAACTTCCGTGACTATCCCGAAGACCGCCAAGTCATCGTCTCTTTGTTGGAAGGGAAAGTCGCCTTGCATAATCAGATCCGGCAAGAAGCGGAATGCTTCCTGATGCCCGATGAGCGGGTTGTACTTGATAAGTCGGACGGTAGGATGAAAATCGAATCGACCAAACGGACAAAGGCCGACGCCGGATGGAAGCAAGGCATACTTTCGTTTGATGAGGTGCTTTTGCCGGAAGTCATTCAGACGTTGGAACGCAGTTACGATGTGCAGATAACATTGAAGACGGACTCGTTGGCCGATTATCGTTTCTACGGAACTTTTAACCGTACAAGCCAAGGCATTAAGGACGTGCTCGAAGCGTTGGCGGCAACGGGTAAGATACATTATACGTTGGAAGACAATCAGATTGTGTTATATTAATCAATTAACAAACTTTTTTAATACCAATGAACCATGGAAAATACAGAACCACCTTATTTTTTAGCAAGGTAAGAAGGTAATACATAGGAAAGAAAAAGCCGGAAGTGTGTGCAAGTTCTTCCGGCTCGACTCCTCTTCTTACATGTACGTGTGCGAACTGTTGTCTAAGGAGTGTGCAAAGTTACGAAAACATTCTTTAGAGGACACCTTTTATCTCAATTTTAATCATTAAAAATGCTAATTTTATGAATTACAGAAGAAAGGCGATGCTACTATTGGTAGCTTTGTTGGGCTTCCATTTAGGAATATCCGCCCAGTCCTTGTCCTTAAAGATGCAAAATGTTTCGGTAAAGAAAGCGATGACCGAACTGCAAGCCAAAAGTGGGTACTCGTTTGTCTACATTGCGGGCGATGTGGATACAGACCGTAAGGTAACGATCGATGCCGACCAATTGCAAGAAGCCGTAAAGCAAATCTTACAAGGCCAGCAAGTGGGTTACGAAATTCAAGGTAAAAATATTGTTATCAGGAAAATAACGTCAAGAAAGGAATCCGCTCAGCAGAAAAACAAAGTGTCCGGAACGGTAAAAGACGCTAATGGCGAACCTATTATTGGTGCCAATGTAACCGTGAAGGGCCAGTCTTCAATAGGTACGATTACGGATATAGACGGTCGGTTTACGATAGATGCTTCTGCCGATGCAGTATTACAAATTACATTTATAGGCTTTGCTCCGCAAGAAGTGAAAGTTGGGAATCGAAAAGTGATTTCGATTACGTTAACGGAAGATACAGAAATATTGGATGAAGTGGTGGTTGTAGGTTATGTGACCCAAAAGAAGACGAATATTACAGGATCCATATCGACTGTATCAGGAAATGAACTCTCAAAAATAACGACGACAAGTTCAGCTCAAGCTCTTCAGGGAAAACTACCTGGAGTGCAAATTACTGCAACAAGTGGCTTGCCAGGTTCATCAACTCAAATACAAGTTCGTGGTAAGGGTACTGTTAATTCTGGAGCAAATCCTTTGATTATTATTGATGGCTTCGAAGGTTCGATGGATAATATTCAAATGAATGATATTGAAAGTATATCTGTGTTGAAGGATGCTGCCTCGGCTGCTGTGTATGGTTCTAAAGCGGCTAATGGAGTCATTCTGATTACAACTAAGAGAGGTGTCGTAGGAAAGACTCTTGTGGAATTTACTGCTGAATACGGTTGGCAAAGCGTTTCACATATGCCGGAAGTATTGAATGCTACAGAGATGGCTATTAAACAGAATGAAGAAGCGAAATGGAATAACCAACCTCTTTACTGGGAAGGTGAGCATGCTCCAGAAACTTTGGGCGATGGCTTTAATTGGTGGAAATTTTCAGTTAAAGATAATGCGCCTATTCAGAACTATAATGTATCTGTAAGAGGTGGAACCGAAAAAATCAGGTACGCAATATCTATTGGTTATATTGATCAAGAAGGCGTTGTTCCTTTTACTGATTATAATCGTACTAATTTACGTTCTAATTTTGATTATAGTTTTAGTAAGAAATTGAAATTTGGACTTAATATTGATGCAAGTCTTGCGAATAATACCAGTAGAGAAATGTATAATTATTTTAAAAATCCATTAATGATACATCCAAGCGTTCCGCAATATATGCCTGATGGCTCTTATGGAATACCCCTTAGAAGTGTCCCTGGACAGTTTGATACTGGGCAATCAATGCCATTGACATTGATGTATGATAATGATCCCAATTATGTGTCTACTACGAAAGGTAAGAATTATCAGACTCGGGCAAACTTGTTTTTAGAATGGGATATTATTGATGGATTAAAATCGAAAACCGTATTTAATTTTCATTACGGATGGCAAAAGTCTGATTATTGGTCTCCTAGTTACACAGTATATGATTATGAAACTCCTACAAGTATTTATTCAACTCAGCCTAATGCTGAAGCTAGAAGCAGATATGATGATAGTAATACATGGGAATTTCAGCAATTGTTTACTTATAACAAAAGTATTAGAGAACATTATATAGGTTTGCTTGCAGGTATAGTCGTTAATGAGGCTAACTCACAATATTTAACCGGAACAAAACGGACTTTTCCTGGCAATGAACTTACTGTTATTGATGCAGGTGATGATATTACAAATTTGAATGGAAATAGAACAAGAAGTGCAACGGTCTCTTTGTTAGGGCAGATTAATTATGATTATAAAGGACGATATTTGTTGCAAGCCAATGTGAGGAGGGATGGCTCTTCTGTTTTTGCTCCAGGAAATCAATGGGGTACATTCCCATCGGTATCAGCTGGTTGGCGTATTAGTGAGGAGAGTTTTATGAAACAACTTCCTTGGATAAGTAATTTGAAACTTAGACTAGGTTATGGTAGCTTGGGAAATGCAAATATCAGTCAGTTTGCATGGTTGAACACTTATACGTTGACGGATCGCTATCCGTTAGGTAATCCAAACTCTGTATATGCAGCTTACCGCATTAATGACATGTCTAATAAAGATATAAAGTGGGAAACGACCACAACTTTTGATATAGGTTTGGATGCCGGATTTTTTGATAATAGGTTGAATTTGAGCTTTGATTGGTATGATAAGCGAACAAAAGATATGCTGTTTAATGCCACAATACCATTCTCAAGCGGTTTCATTAATGGCCCAATGGTAAATGTTGGCGAGGTAATGAATAGAGGTTGGGAACTCAATGTCGGTTGGAATGATAAAATAAGAGATTTTTCTTACAGTGTTTCATTTAATTTATCTGATAATAAAAATGAAGTAACAGATATGGGTGGTATTGCCCCATTCCAGGTAGATACCGACTTGTGGATTAGGGAAGGATATCCTATTAATTCCTATTTTGGTTACAAAATTCTGGGTATTTATCAAAATTGGGATGAGATTGAACAAAGTGTTGTTCCGACAGGAGATGTACGTCCTGGAATGTATATTATAGAGAATGCTAGTGGTGATGATATTATAGATGTTGAAGATAAGACATATTTGGGCTCGCGTGAACCAAGGTATGTGTATGGAGTTAATTTGTCTGCAGAGTGGAAAGGCATTGATTTGGCAATAGCAGCAAGCGGTGAGTCAAAGAAATATGTGTATTATAGTAATACGTATGGTGGCGTTAATCCTAAATTTATGAATATATATAAAGAGTATTTTGACAATCGTACAATTGTTGGTGATGATGGCAATGTTGTTGTTAGTGGTAAATACCCTGCGATGACAGGTTTATGGACAAATGCACCACAAGGACATGGTAATGTATTGCAAAATACAAGTTTCTTTAGAATAAGAAATATTCAAATTGGTTATACGCTACCGAAACAAATTGTTAATAAGATAAGAATTGATAATTTGAGATTCTATGTGAATGCTATTAATCCATTCCTATTTACAAAATATATAGGTTTTGATCCCGAAACGACAAATACTCAAAGTGATGGGGCGATACGTTATTATCCTGTCAGCAAATCAATTAGTGTGGGTGTTTCATTGAAATTCTAAAATATGAAGATTATGAAAAAAGTGTATTATTATATAGCTTGTATTTGTTTGTGTTTTGCGATTCAGTCGTGTGAGGATTTTTTAACAGAATATCCTGAAGATAAAATAACGATTGATACATTCTTTAAAACGGATTCTGATTTTGAGAGTGCAGCCAATGGTATGTATGCTTCCATGACAGGCTATCCTTCCGAGTTTTTCCCAATGATTGATGGAATCACGCCATTTGCCGGACAAACTACATCTGCAAGATGCGGAGTCTTTAGTCCTTATAATGGGGCTTATCCTATGGTGACAACGAGTTTGGATTTTACAAGAAAATGTTGGGAAAACATGTATAAGGGAATTGCACATGCCAATAATATAATAAGTTCCAATCCTGTAAAGCCGGAGAATGTTAGTGAAAATATTTTCAATAGGACGTTGGGTGAGGCTTATTTTATCAGAGGATATGCGTATTTTACTCTTACAACATTGTTTGGAGATGTTCCGTTTATCATTGAACCGCAAGTATCAATAGATCAGGTCTTGGTACCGAGAACTCCTAAAGCCGATATCGTACCGCAGATTATCAAAGATTTTGAGGAGGCTAAAAAATTATTGCCATCGGTCAAAGAATATCGTGGAACCTCCAATCTTGGTAGGGCTTCAAAAGGCGCCGCACAGGCTTTTTTGGGTAAACTGTACGTTTATGAAAAAAGATGGGCTGATGCGGTGAAGGAATTTAGAGAGTTGGTAGATGTAACAGATCCTGATTATGATCTTACGCCTCACTATTATGACCAATTTTGGCCTGATGGTGAAAACGGAATAGAATCTATTTATGAGATCCAATATGATCCGAGTAGACCTAATGGATCTGATTCGCAGAATCGCTTTATGGATTTTGTGAATCCGCCTGCCGAAGCCAATATGAATTTTTCTGGTGGCTTTGGGTATTTGGAGCCGACGGAGTATTATTGTGATTTGTTTGAGACTGTTAATGGCTATAAAGTGACCAGTACTTTTCAAAGTAGAACAGAAGCCTTGCCTGGACCTATATTTAATTATACATATGATTGCTCAGATCCGGCCTTTAATCCTGATAAGCCCTATGAGATAAGAGATCCTAGGTTGAAGTATACAGTATGGTACGAAGATTCTCCGACATTAGATGAGTTTAAGCAGAAAACGGGGCAAGACAATGTTAGTTATAAAAGTAGCTATTCGAAAAGTAGTAATCATAGTGTGGTAAAATATATTGTGGGGAAATTAGGCGGTGTTGGCGCTTATAGTCCAATGAATATGATTGTTATGCGTTATGCTGATGTCTTATTACTATATGCGGAAGCTTGTATTCAGGAAAATGATTTATCGAAAGCTATATCATTAATAGACAGAGTACGTGGAAGGGTAAATATGCCTACCGTAGCACAAGTTGAGGCTATACAAGATATAGAATTAACTAACAGTAAAGATAATCTAATGAAATATTTATATTTAGAGCGATTTAGAGAATTAGGTTTTGAATGGGGGCATATGATGTTGGACATGGTCCGATGGGATATTCTTAACGACGAGCAGAAAAAGTATTGGGTACAGGGAAGAGATGGGTGGCCTGAGTTTACAGCGACATCTTTACAATTTACAAAAGATTGTTATTTGTTTCCTATTCCAGAGGATGAGAGAACGAAGAATCCCTTGTTGACACAGAATCCCGGCTATTAATTAGATAGTCATTATTCATGTTGTAAATGGGTGTTTAGAAAAGAAGGAACGCAAATTGTGCAATTATAGTGCTATGCGTTTTGTTGGCAATAAAGTAATTGCGTAATTTGCGTTCGTGACATTTTAATAATAGCTAAATATAAAAGTGTCATATTATGAAAAAAATTATTGTATTCATCTTTTCTCTACTTGGAATTGTTTTGAGTGTTCAATCGCAACAAAATTTTGCGAATGGAGATATTCACCTAAAATCGAAAACCTACGAATGGCCCACCGATCCGTTAGTCCTTGAAAAGTTGGATAAATGGCAAGATTTGAAGTTTGGCATTATGTTCCATTGGGGTATTTATTCCATTCCAGGTATTACGGAATCTTGGTTGCTTTGTTCGGAAGACCGTTTTAGCGAACGTCGCAGGAGGGTTAGCGATGGTATGAACTATGAAGAGTTTAAACAATGGTACTGGAATTTGGACCGTTTATTCAATCCCGTTCAGTTTGAGCCGTCTCAATGGGCCGATGTTATGTATGATGCGGGTTGTAAATACCTTATCTTTACAACTAAGCATCACGATGGCTTTTGTATGTTTGATACTCAATTGACCGATTATAAAGTAACGAATACGCCTTATAAAAATGGGAAATATAGTAATATTGCCTATCATGTGTTTGATGCGTTTCGTCAGAAAGGATTCATGATCGGTGCTTATTTTTCCAAACCAGACTTTCACCATACGGACTATTGGGACCCGTTTTGGGCAACACCGGATAGAAGGCCGAACTATGACCTTGAAAAATATCCGGAAAAATGGAAGAACTTTAAGAAATTTACTGCAGGGCAAATAGACGAACTGATGAGTGGGTATGGTCCTATAGATATTTTGTGGTTGGATGGCGGGCAGGTCAGACCTCCGAAATATGATATTGGCTTGAATGAAATCATTGATAATGCGCGCAAGAAACAGCCGGGCTTACTTGCCGTAGACCGCACAGTACCGGGACGTAATGAGAATTATCAGACGCCTGAACAATCTATACCCAAAGAACAATTATCTAATCCATGGGAGAGCTGTTTGACTTTGGGTGAGACTTGGGGTTGGGCGCCCAATACCGTGTACAAATCGGCTGGATGGGTCATTAATTCCTTGGCTGAAATTACCGCCAAGGGAGGTTGCCTGGCTTTGAACGTAGGCCCCACGCCTCAAGGTACGATAGAAGAGGAAGCTGTTAAGGTATTGAAAGAAGTGGGAGCTTGGCTTCGTCAGAATGGAGAGGCCATATACAGTACGCGTACCACATCTGTCTACCACAGTGGCAATACTTGGTTCACCGCCCATAAAGATGGCAAAACGCTTTATGCCATTTATGCCCTGCCTGAAGGGGAAGAACTGCCTGCCACGATAGAGTGGGAAGGGAACATTCCTCAGGGGAAGATGACATTGCTGCAAAACGGAAAGTCGGTGAGATACACTTGCCAAGGCGATAAGGTGACGGTGACTATACCTCGTGGCATACAGAAAGAGGCTTTGGCTTTTAAGTTTAGGGTAAAATGACAGAGGTCGAATTTTATCGTTAAGACATTAAACTTTATCAGCGTAAAAATGAGAGGATTATCCTATATGGCGGAGAGGATAATCCTCTTTTGAAAATGAACGACTAGTCTTTCAAGCAACCGATGGGTACAACATAAACGCCATCTTCACGCCTATAAGCGAATTTTCCTGTCGCTGTCAGAACCATCAGGAATGCTGGGGATTTCATTCGGTTCGTGTCAATCTTATTTGCCAATGTTTTTAACGTGCTCGCTCCTTCCTCAATTAGTTTGTCACCTCCGAGCTTTATTTCTACAAGTCCGAATTTCCCGTTTCGCAGATGTACCACGGCATCACATTCAAGACCATATTTATCGCGGAAATGGTAAACCTGTCCGTCCAATGCATTCGCAAAAACGCGTAAATCGCGGACACAGAGTGTCTCAAACAACAGTCCCATCGTATTTAGGTCTCCAATAAGGTCTTTCGGGCCGATGCCCAAAGCTGCCACGGCAATAGAAGGATCGATGAAATAACGGGTGTCAGAGGTACGTATGGCACTCTTTGAACGCAAGTTCGGATTCCATGCAACCGAATCCTCAATTACAAAAATTTTCTTCAAGGCTTCAATGTAGGCAGCTATGGTCTTTATATCGCTCGCCTCTTCGTCATTCATGCGCATGTCTTCGGCGATGGTACTTATAGGAGCAGGCGTGCCTTGATGACGAGCGTATGAACGCATCAGTCGTTTAACGCGTTCCTGATTACGACGGATTCCATCTACACGAGAAACATCTGCACGGGTTACTGCATCATAGTAATACTTTACTTGATCCAATGCAATGTCACCATCCAACATTGTTGCACGAGGCCATCCACCACGACAAATCAAGAATGCCATATCATCAAGCGTCAGTTTGTTGATACCTATGATATTCTCCGGGGTGTCAAATAAAGCTGCCAAACTAACTTCACCAGTCGATTCTCCGGATTCATATAAACTCATGGGGCGCATTGTTAGCCAGGCAAAGCGTCCTGCACCCGAATGATGGATTTCGTCAGTCTTTGCAGGCACGGCAGAACCTGTAAGAATAAAGAGTCCTTCTTCATTCCGGTGGTCGACTTCAAAACGGATTGTGTCCCATAGCTTGGGGGCAAGTTGCCATTCGTCTATTAGTATGGGTGATTTCCCAACCAACAAAGCCTTTGGGTTAATATCTGCCATACGTAGGTTTTGTTCCATATGTAACGGTTCATCCATATAGATGATTGTAGCGGCTTGTTGTTCTGCTGTTGTAGTCTTTCCACACCATTTTGGTCCTTCAATCAGAACAGCCCCGATGCCAGCCAACTTTCGTTTCAGTTCCTTATCTACAATTCTTGGTTTATACGTACTCATATCCATCATTAATTATGCTACAAAGATAACACTAAATCTCCAAACATCTATTTTGGCTAATAAAAATTGCCTGATTTGGCTAAATAAAATTACCTGTTTTGGCTGAGTACTTGATGTTGTCTGTAACAAAACATCAATTATGGAGCGTTGTGAAAAACTGTGTTTTCAACTAAATCAGGCGAAGGTCGTTTTAGCGAACGGCGCCGGAAGGTATGCGATGGAATGAACTATGAAGAATTCAAACAATGGTACTGGAGTCTGGATCGCTTGTTCAATCCTGTTCTGTTTGAACCATCGCAGTGGGCTGATATTATGCAGGGTGCGGGTTGCAAATACCTCATCTTCACGACCAAGCATTACGATGGCTTTTGTATGTTTGACACGAAACTGACGGATTATAAGGTAACGAATACGCCTTATAAGAATGGTAAATACAGTAATGTGGTTTATCATGTGTTCGATGCGTTCCGTCAGAAAGGGTTCATGATAGGGGCTTATTTTTCCAAGCCGGATTTTCACCACGCGGATTATTGGGATCCCTTTTGGGCTACCCCAGACAGGAATCCGAACTATGACCTAAAGAAATATCCAGAAAAGTGGGAAAGCTTTAAAAAGTTTACAGCTGAGCAGATTGATGAACTGATGAGCGACTATGGTCCGATAGATATTTTGTGGTTGGATGGCGGTCAGGTCAGACCTCCGAAGTATGACATTGGTCTGAATGAAATCATCGACAATGTTCGTAAGAAACAACCGGGCTTGCTTGTCGTGGATCGCACGGTTCCGGGGCGTAATGAGAATTATCAGACACCCGAACAATCCATCCCGAAAGAACAGTTGTCCAATCCGTGGGAAAGTTGCCTGACTTTGGGGAAAACTTGGGGCTGGGCACCCAATACTATGTATAAATCGGCTGCGTGGGTCATTAATTCCTTGGCTGAGATTACTGCAAAGGGAGGTTGTTTGGCTTTGAACGTAGGTCCGACACCCCAAGGTACCATAGAAGAGGGAGCTGTTAAGGTATTGGAAGAAGTGGGTAAATGGCTTCGTCAGAATGGAGAATCCATATATTGTACGCGTACTACTCCTATCTATCATAGTGGCAATACTTGGTTTACTGCCCATAAAGATGGCAAGACACTCTATGCTATTTATGCGCTTCCTGAAGAGGAAGAACTGCCAACTACGATTGAATGGGATGGGAATATTCCTCATGGGAAAATGATACTATTGCAGAATCGGCAACAAGTGAAATATTGTTGCAAAGGTAGTAAGGTGACAATATATGTACCTTCGGAAATCAAAAAAGAGACTTTAGCTTTTAAGTTCAGAGTAGAATGAAAATATGGGAATTTATATTTCGTAAGATATAGGTTGATATCATTACTTACTCGCCCAACTATCCTTGAATACTTTGCCATTTATCCTTGGATAGTTGGGCATTTCATATTGGATACTTTTCAAGGAGTGCTTCCGTTTATAAATGTTGTCCAAAGAACTCCAGCGTCTCCTTCTGCATGGCTTTGCTGAAAAAGTGGGGCGAATCCCATAGTTTGGTTACGAGGCGCTCTCCCGCTCCTTGGCTTTCCCAGACTTCGCGCAGGATGCGGTAAGCGTCTTCGGCTCCGGCGAGAGGAAATAATTTGTCCCGTGAGCCGTTGAAAAACAGCATGGGCTTGGGGCAAGCAATGGAAGCAACGTCCGGATAGTCCATCCAAAGACGCAGGCCGGGCACTAACATGGCGTAGGCTGAACCGCCCCGGTTTTGGTTGTTGGTTAAAGTCATCAGGTACTCAGTGGTGTTCATCCAGCACACAGCTGCACCAGCTTTCACAAGGTCGGTCAGTGCCGCCAGCATCCATGACCGATGGGCACCCATGGAGAAACCTAACGCGCCAATGCGTTCTTTATCCACTTGCGGGAGAGAAGCCAGAAATTCCACGCTTCGCAAGTCATCGTAGGTCATAACGCCCGCCCAGTTCATACCCATCTGCATCAGGTTGGAGGCAAAGGCTTGTTGCCCGTCATAATCGGCTCCTTCCTTGCGCCCCCGTTCATTCCAAAATAAAGCGTCTATGGCCAATACAACGTATCCATGGGCTGCATAATAATCACCTACGTATTGTCCGTCATAACATTTCACCGCCCATTCATCCGCATCCTTTATGACTTCCGTACTGACACCAAACGGACGGATCATTTTCTCTTTACCGACACTGAAGTGTGCCCCGTGGTCGTGGAGCATGACAATGGCAGGGAAAGGTCCTTCTCCTTCAGGAATCAAGAGGTAAGCCGGTATGCGTGACCATGCGGTCAGGTTGAAGGTGATCTTCAAGGCTTGATATCCTTGGCGTTGTTCGCGTGCCATGACTTGCATGTCGTAAGTGGCCGGAGCAGGTGGAACGGGTAACAGACAGGAGTCTAACTTCTGACGGGCTTTCGCACGCCAATCATTGAAAGATAATTCAGGGCAATGGCGCCATGCTAAAGGCCATGTCAGTTGCGCCTTCATCTGTTCATAGTAGGCCGGCATGTTCTTTATCAACTCATAACGTGCCGTGTCGGAGCGTTGCGCCTGAGCAGATAGTGCGATTTGCAAACATATATAGAGCGGGAATAAACGACTCATGGATTTCTATTTATTAACTATATGTTCAATATCCTTCGCTCGCTCTACCATATAATCCGGATGAAACGCTTCCAGCTCTGTGCGCGGACGGAAGCCCCATGTCACCCCACATGAAGTGACACCGGCGTTAATAGCGGTCTGCATGTCTACGCCCGAATCGCCTACGTAGAGCGTATCGGTGGAAGTCATGTCTGCTATCTTCAAAATCTCACGCACTACGACAGGAGCCGGCTTTGTCGGTATTCCTTCCCGTTGGCCGAATACGGCAACAAAGTGTATGGAAGGGAAGTAATGCGCAATGAGCTTTTCCGCGGCTGCCTGATACTTATTGGAGGCTACGGCCAATTGTATGCCCTGTGTTTGCAGGTCGGTCAAAAGTTCGGGGATGCCGGGGTAAGGAAGACTTTTGTCCGCATTATGAAGGTCGTAATAAGGAACGAACTTTTGGCGCACACGCAACACGTTCGCTTCGGTTTTCTCGCCTTCGGGCAAGGCACGTTCGAACAACTTGTTGATACCATTGCCCACCATGAACCGATAGGCGTCTTCCTCATGCGTAGGATAGCCTAATTCCTTCAAAGCGTAATTCGTGCTTTGTGCCAAGTCTGCGATGGTGTTCAGCAGGGTGCCGTCCAAATCGAATATAACTAAGTGTTTCATTACTTTCTTTAAATGAAGAATTAAGAATAAAGAATTAGGCTGCGCTGTCCGTGTACACAATCACGCCGCATGGTTATTCTTCATTCTTAATTCATCATTCTTCATTTAATAGATAAATTATCATTTTGTTACTCTAAACCAATCTACATCCGCCCAGCCTCCATCGTTCACTTTGATGGCAGGACGGGTGCAGAACATGCCGACTTTAGCGCCAATCCACCGGCCTTCCTTGGCTTGGAAGGGATTGCCAAGCTTCTTGAAACGCTTCCCATCGGTGCTATAGCTAAAGTTGCACGTCACCACGAGGTCGTGTCCTCCGTCGCTTTCGGCTATCTTGCTTCCATCGGTGCTGAACTTGACACGCAGGTAAACGGTATTGTCTGCCAAGGGTACGGACGCATTGGCTTGTTCGGATGCACCGGTATCCGCCTTGAGGCATTCCACTTGGGAAAGCGTCAATCCTTTATCCGTGTTTTCCAATATCAGCCCGGCATAATCCATGCCCATGACTACCAGCCCGGTGCGTTCGCCCGTGTAGCGTTTGTCCGGTTTGAAGGTCAGTTTCATGGTAGCGGTAAAATTGGGGGCCGGTGTCTTTTGAAGCAAAAGATTGGCCACGTCCCACAGGTTTTTATAATCCTTTACCACGGGATAGGAATACAGGCGGACGATGCTTCGGTCTCCGGCATAGTAAGCCCATTTCTCGTTGATGTTAGCGTGCCATTGCCATTGCGGGGAGAGGGTATAGTCCTCAAACTCATCACTCTCTTGCGGGTTGCAGATGGGGTAAGTACGGCCTACATTCGGCTTTTGATAAGTCAATACCGGCTCTCCACATCCGTCTCCATCCTTGTCGGTGCCGATAACCGGCCATCCGTCTATCCACTTCATAGGTTGGAGATGCACCAGTCGGCCATAAGCGCCCACGTCTTGAAAATGCAGGAACCAGTCTTCTCCCGCAGGTGTGTCGACCCAAGCTCCTTGATGAGGCCCGTTGACGGAAGTGTCGCCTTGTGCCAGGACGGTGCGCCACTCGTAAGGACCATAAATGTTTTTAGAGCGAAGCACCACTTGCCAGCCTGTAGGCACGCCCCCGGCCGGATGGAAGATGTAGTAATAATCGCCCCGTTTGTATAGCTTGGGTCCTTCGCAAGTCTCGTGCGCCTCGTGTCCGTCAAATATGATACGGGAAGGAGTGATGGCACGGGTTGCCTCCGCATTCAGCTCGCAAATAGCAATTACGCTTTTGAACTCGGCGCGGCTTCCCGCATAGGCATGCACCATGTAGACACGTCCGTCTTCATCCCAAAAAGGACAAGTATCAATCAATCCTTTGGCCGGCTTCACTAACACCGGTTCACTCCATGGACCTTTAGGGTCTTTGGCTTTTACCATGAACGCTCCTCGGTCAGGGTCACCCCAGAAGATGTAAAATTCTCCATTATGGTGACGGATGGCAGGTGCCCACACATGGTTACCGTGTTGGGGACGTTCGGGAGTCTCGACAGGTGCCAAAGCGTAGGGGATGGCATGGCTGATGATGGTCCAGTTCACCAAATCCTTGGAGTGCAGGATGGGGAGTCCCGGCAGGCAGTTGAAGCTGGAGGCCGTCAGATAGAAGTCGTCTCCCACACGACAGGCATCAGGATCGGAATAGTCGGCATAGAGCACGGGATTCTTGTAAGTGCCGTTCCCTTGGTCGGGGCACCACACTTCGGATACGTAGTTTCCTTGCTGGGCAGCCAGCGGCATGGCTATCAACAAGCCAATTCCTAAGAGAGTTTTTGAAATATTCATAATTCTGAGTGTTTGGGTAAATAATCATTGTAATACGGATGAACGTATTATTTCACTCAATGTATAATGGTAACTTTTACCGGATGCTCCAATTGGTCTTTCCATGTCTGCATATACTTGAACCACGCCTCCGCATTCGGATAGCCGAAGGTTTCCTTGCGCGAGGTAAACATCGTATAGTGGTGGAAGGACTTTTGGCCGGGGTTAGACACCGTGTACAGGAAATTATCTTTGTCTTTCACTTCCTTGCGGATGAATTTCTTGGGAATGTACGTGGCAAGGCCGATGGTTTCTTTGGCATACTTCACCGTGTCCGTAACGGGCCAATAACGTCCCCAGCTCCCCACCAATCCATTGTGGTCGGAGTAGGAAACGGTTTCGTCTCCCATGATGTTTTGCACGCCCGTGGCGAATACTTCGTTTTTCAACGGCTCGTCAAAGAATGTCTCAATGAAAAGGTCGCGGTGGCCGGCATAAAGTGTGTAGCGATGGGTCATGGTCAGTTCGCTTCCCTGATATTCCCATCCTTTCACTTTCACTTCGGCAATGGCGCGCACCGGGCCGTAAGCCAACACTCTCTCCGTGCGGAAGGCTATGGGTTTGATGTGCGTGGCCTTCTGCCCGTCCCATCCTTTCAGGGCACCTACGCCGCAGCTATTGCCTACCATCAGCACGTCATCGCCAAAGCCGCGTGCCAGTTGCTCGTCGTTCGGATAAAAGCGGCTTTCTTCTAATTCCAAGCCTTTGTGAAACTTTCCGTAGGGGTCGATGGTCTGTTTCTCGTTGAAATATATGCGGTAGCCTACCAATTCCGATTCGAACATCGGTCCATGTCCATACACCATATTATAATAGCTCGTCGTGCCGGGTACGGTGACGGATTGCACCGGCGCATGGCGGTTATTCTTCGCGTCGCGCGTCAGCAACGTGGCAAACACGCGTGGCTTGTAGGCTCTTTGGCTTTCCTTCTGCGAAAGAATGACGTTGACTTTGCGAGAGCTTTGCGCGGGCATGTCGAGGACAAAGGCCAGTTCGTCCGCCTTCAAGTCGCCGTTTAGGTCGTCCAGTTGGGAGGGGATTTCCCGCTCTCCGTCCATTACTGTTGCCGACCGAACGCGAAAGTCCACCGGGATGTCCTTCAGACGTAGGACTACCGGAGCGTCTTTCTGCTCTTCGTCCCATTCGTTCTTTATTTCTACAGAGAGGGTGTGGGTCTGTTGCCCCAGGACGGACGTGCCGCACAAGGCGCATACCAACATGAAGAATACTTTCTTTTTCATAGTCGTGTCGTTTTTAAACTTCCCGTGCAAAAATAGAAAAAATATCTTTCTTTTAGTCACATATTGCCCATTAAAAGGCGAAAAAGAGGAATCTTCTATCAAAAAACGATGTTTTTTGCCGAAAAATTTTTGTAATATCCAAGTAAATTGTATTTTTGTGTACAATTTTGGTGTAGTGATGACAGACGAAGATAAAGAGCTATTGAGAACCTTTGAAGCCAGACTGCGACATTTAATCTATCTGCACGATGAATTAAAGCGCGAAAACGCCGACTTGAAGCAAGCCTTGGCGCATGAAGAAGAGGAGCATCAGAGGACTCAAGGCGCCTTCCGAGAATTGGAGCAACGTTACACCGACCTAAAAACAGCTACGACAATCAGCCTTAACGGCAGTGACGTGAAAGAGACGAAGCTGCGATTGTCAAAATTAGTGCGTGAAGTCGATAAATGCATCGCTTTGTTGAATGAATAAGAAAAGAAAGAGGATGTATGGACGATAAATTGAATATTAACCTGATGATAGCGGGAGCTTCTTATCCCCTTGTCGTTGATCGCGACCAGGAGGAGTTGGTAAGGGAGGCCGCCAAACAGGTAGATATAAGAGTGAATGCGTATCGGAATTTCTATAAGGATTTGCCAAACGAGATGGCATTGGGCATGGCTGCATTCCAATTCGCATGGGAGAACCTGCGACAGAAGGACCGAAACGACACGGCTCCTTATACGGAGAAAATAAAAGAATGGATGGAGGTGTTGGAAAAAAACTTCAAGGAACAAGACTAAAGGCTTTTTCATGAGCGATTTCCAATGACTCAGGATGCAAAAGAAGAGTTTACGCACTGTACGAGACCCTTACCCTTGACGGAAAAGGCCTTTCGGCAGTGCTTTTTGTTTATATATAAAACATTTAAAAGATGACAGTAGTTACAATAGTGGTATCCATTGCCTGCTTGTTGGTGGGAGGGATCGTGTCGTACGTGTTCTTCAAATATGGTTTGAAGACGAAATACGACGGTATTCTGAAGGAAGCCGAAGCCGAGGCCGAAGTGATTAAGAAAAACAAGTTGCTGGAAGTAAAGGAAAAATTCCTGAACAAGAAGGCTGATTTAGAAAAAGAAGTTGCCGTACGCAACCAAAAGATTCAGCAAGCCGAGAATAAACTGAAGCAGCGCGAACTGGTGTTGAACCAGCGACAAGAGGAAATCCAGCGCAAGAAAATGGAAGCCGAGGCCGTGAAAGAGAATCTCGAAGCCCAATTGGCTATTGTGGATAAAAAGAAAGAAGAACTGGAGCACTTGCAACGCCAGGAAATTGAGAAGCTGGAAGCCATATCGGGCCTTTCGGCCGAAGAAGCCAAGGAACGCATGGTGGAATCGTTGAAAGAGGAAGCCAAGACGCAAGCCCAGTCGTACATCAACGACATTATGGACGATGCCAAAATGACGGCCAATAAAGAAGCTAAACGCATCGTTATACAGACTATTCAGCGGGTGGCTACCGAAACGGCCATCGAAAACTCTGTAACAGTGTTCCACATCGATTCGGACGAAATAAAAGGCCGCATCATCGGACGTGAAGGCCGTAATATCCGTGCCTTGGAAGCCGCTACAGGTGTTGAAATCATTGTAGACGATACGCCGGAAGCCATCGTCCTTTCCGCCTTCGACCCTGTACGCCGCGAGATAGCTCGTTTGGCTTTGCACCAGTTGGTGACCGACGGGCGTATTCATCCCGCCCGTATCGAGGAAGTGGTAGCTAAGGTGCGCAAGCAGATCGAAGAAGAAATTATCGAGACCGGCAAGCGTACTACCATTGACTTGGGCATCCACGGACTGCATCCCGAATTGATTCGTATCATCGGTAAGATGAAGTATCGTTCGTCCTATGGACAGAATCTTCTGCAACATGCTCGTGAGACGGCCAACCTCTGTGCCGTTATGGCATCAGAGTTGGGACTGAATCCCAAGAAAGCGAAACGGGCCGGTCTGCTACACGACATTGGCAAGGTGCCTGATGAAGAGCCGGAATTGCCGCATGCACTCTATGGCATGAAATTGGCCGAGAAATTCAAGGAAAAACCGGACATCTGCAACGCTATCGGCGCTCATCATGACGAAGTAGAGATGACTAGCCTGCTGGCTCCTATCGTGCAGGTGTGCGATGCAATATCGGGTGCCCGTCCGGGCGCTCGCCGCGAAATCGTTGAGGCTTATATCAAGCGTTTGAATGATTTGGAACAATTGGCCATGTCTTACCCGGGTGTAACCAAGACTTACGCCATCCAGGCCGGACGCGAATTGCGTGTCATCGTGGGTGCCGACAAAATTGACGACAAGCAAACGGAAAATTTGTCCGGTGAAATAGCCAAGAAGATTCAGGATGAAATGACCTATCCGGGTCAGGTGAAGATTACCGTTATCCGTGAGACGCGTGCGGTAAGCTATGCCAAATAAAGACAGAGCGTAATATAATAATAAGGAAAGGATGATGTACCAGTTCGAAGTTTGCGCTAACTCTGTAGAAAGTTGTCTGGCTGCTCAAGCGGGAGGAGCCGACCGCGTGGAGCTATGCGCAGGTATCCCTGAGGGCGGCACTACACCTTCTTATGGTGACATCGCTGTGGCGCGTGAAGTATTGACACGAACTCGTCTTCACGTCATTATCCGTCCCCGTGGCGGAGACTTTCTTTACACCGAGCTGGAACAACGTATCATGTTGAAAGATATTGATGTAGCCCGACAATTAGGTGCGGATGGGGTGGTATTCGGTTGCCTCACTTCGGATGGAGAGGTGGATATGCCTTTGATGCAGCGACTGATGAAAGCTGCAGAAGGCATGTCGGTAACATTTCACCGTGCTTTTGATGTCTGTAGTCATCCGATGCAAGCGCTAAAGGATATTATTCATTTAGGTTGCAGCCGCATCTTGACATCTGGTGGTCAAGCTACGGCTGAAACAGGCATTCCTTTATTAACGGATTTGCAGCGAGCCGCACAGAACCGCATAGCCTTGATGGCAGGATGTGGGGTCAACGAAACCAACATTGCACGCATTGCCCGTGAAACCGGTATACGGGAATTCCACTTTTCGGCTCGTGAATCCATCAACAGTGCGATGCGCTATCGTAACGGTCAAGTCTCTATGGGAGGGACAGTGAAAATAGAAGAATATGTTCGTCCTGTGACTACCGAAACGCGGGTAAAGCACACGATACAAGCCTTACAGTCTGTGGAAGAATAACTCCATTCCAGTAATCTATAATGAAAAAAGGGAGGGCGCGCCACAAAGGTTGCGCCCTCTCTTATTGGCAATTTTTTGAGTCTGGGTAATGGTGTTGCTTTTACTGTGATTTTCAACGATAAAAATAGATTCGTTTCAATCTACTATTTTATTGGTCGTCGGATCGGGGAAAACCACTGTTGGCTTAAAGGATTTGGCTTCCTCAAAATCCATCCACGCATACGACATGATAATAACGATGTCATCCGGCTGTACCCGACGGGCAGCCGCACCGTTTAAACAAATCTTGCCGGAACCACGTTCACCTTTAATGATATAGGTTTCAAAACGTTCACCATTATTATTGTCGGCAATGTACACTTTCTCACCGGCAATCATATTGGCGGCATCCATAAGATCTTCATCAATGGTAATGCTTCCCATATAGTTCAAATTGGCTTCCGTTACACGGGCGCAATGAATCTTGGATTTTAAGACTTCAATCATCATAGAGTTTTTCAAATCTTATAAAGTTATTATATCAGCCTTTATATTTGATGTTGTCTATCAGACGGACCTCGCCACAAAACACCGTGATGCACCCTACGGCATAGTCGGCATCTTCCCACTTGGCTATCTTCTGCAACGTATTGCCGTCTACCAACTCAAAATACTCCAAACGCAAGCCTTGAGCGGCAGCGATTGAATCTTCAACGAATTTCTGGGTTTCAGCCACAGTATGTGTAGCGGCATAGTCCCGGCTTTCAAACAGAGTTTGGGAAATGCGCAGCGCTTGTTGGCGTTGTTCGGCGGAAAGCCGTGTGTTGCGGCTGCTCAAGGCCAGCCCGTCTGTCTCGCGCACGATAGGGCAACCAATAATCTCCAACGGGAAATGCATCTGGCGAACCATCTCGCGGATGATGGCCAGTTGTTGGAAGTCTTTTTCACCAAAATAAGCACGGTCGGGCTTCACGATGTCAAAGAGCTTGCTTACTACTTGGCATACCCCGTTGAAGTGTCCCGGGCGGAAGGCTCCTTCCATCACCGTGTCGAGCGGAGCATAGCTGAAGTGGCGTGTGTCCGGCTCAGGATATATTTCCTCTACGGACGGAGCGAAGGCAAAGGTTACGCCGCATGCTTCGAGCAACTGACAATCGGCCTCCAGTGTACGAGGATATTGGGCCAAATCATTCTTGTCATTAAACTGAGTCGGATTTACAAAAACGCTGACGACGGCCACATCGTTTTCTGCAACGCAACGTTTTACCAACGAGGCATGACCGGCATGCAAAGCTCCCATCGTGGGTACCAGTCCTACCGTTTTACCCTGGGCGCGCAAAGCCGTCAATCCGGCCTGCAAGTCCTTGATAGTATGTACTATATTCATTACTTTTTAGTTTGATTAATACAGGGTTGTTTAAAAACGGCTGCAAAATAAGCTATTATTTACCACATAACGAAAAAATATGCCGCATTTTTATGCTTTCCTTCCGTTTTTTAGAACTAAGTTTGACTAAAAGCCCTATTGAGAAACAAGTACTTAACAAATCATAAGTTTTTATAGCCCACCCCCTATTTGCCGTAATCACCGTTTTTTTGTAACTTTGCAAAATAATTGTGAGAACATTGATTATGACAAAGGCTAATAAGGTTTTATTCATTACACAAGAAATTACTCCTTACGTACCGGAAACCGAAATGTCGCTCACCGGACGGCACTTGCCCCAAGCCATCCAGGAATTGGGCAGGGAAATCAGAACGTTTATGCCCAAATGGGGTAATATCAACGAACGCCGTAACCAGCTGCATGAAGTTATACGCCTCTCGGGTATGAACTTGATTATCGATGACACCGACCATCCGCTTATAATCAAAGTCGCCTCTATCCAATCGGCTCGCATGCAGGTGTATTTCATCGACAACGATGATTACTTCCAAAATCGTCTGCAGACTACGGACGAAAACGGGGTGGAGTATGAAGACAACGACGCACGTACCATTTTTTACGCACGCGGTGTGTTGGAAACGGTGAAGAAACTAAGATGGTGTCCGGACATCATACATTGTCACGGATGGATTAGTGCATTGGCTCCTCTTTATATTAAGAAGGCTTATAAGGAAGAACCTTCTTTTAGAGATGCAAAAGTCGTGTTCTCGCTGTATGAAGAAGATTTTAAACAACCGTTCCATCCCGACTATCCGGGCAAATTGTTGCTGAAAGGTGTCAATAAGAAAGACCTTACGATATTGAAAGACCCCATCGACTATACTACGCTGTGCAAACTGGCGGTGGAATATTCGGACGGGGTAATTCAGCAAAGTCAGCAGATCAATCCGGAAATATTGGAGTATGCGAAAACTTTAGGTAAGCCTGTGCTCGAATATCAATCTCCGGATTCCTTTGCCGAGGCTTGCAACAATTTTTATGACCGAGTGGCGGGGGAAGAACTATAAACTAAATTAGAACAATGAAAGTGAAAAATTTGGGAGTACTGCTTGGAGCATCCCTGACTTTCTTAGCTTGCGATGACACGACCAATACGTTGGGGCTGGACATGTTGCCTCCTTCTGATGCCGTTGCGGCTCATACGATGACTTTTGATGTCACTACCCAATCGGTTGCGGCCGATGCTGTTTATGCTAAAACCGCCATCGGCTATGTCGGTAAGTTTACCGACCCTGAATTTGGTGACTATACGGCAAGTTTCCTGACCGAGCTTAACTGTACGGAGGATTTTAAGTTCTCGGATATTTTGCCTGAAGTGTACGAAGAATACTACGATGGCGACACCTTGAAGGGTAAGGGGACGCTTGTAGATGAAAAGGTTGCGGGAGTGCGGCTCTTAGTCTATTACAACGATTGGTTTGGCGATTCCTTAAACGCATGCCGGATGAGTGTCTACGAACTGAACGATCAGTGGATTCGGGAACGTCATGACGAGAACAGGCAATACCGCTATACCAACCTCGACGCAGAGAAATATAAGGGACGCTTGTTGGGGCGCAAGGCTTATACGGCATACGATGCGTCTGTACCTGATTCTATAAGATATGCAACCGATTCCAACGGGAATCTCACTTATTATCCGACATTGATATTTGACCTTGACACCGAAATAGGTGAAAACATTTTAGAGTTGAACCGGGCGTATGAGCGGGGTGAAAACAATTTCTTTGACGATGCCGACCATTTCATAGACAATGTATTCAAGGGTGTCTATGTCAAAAGCGATTTTGGTGACGGAACTATTCTTTATGTAGACCGTGTGGATTTGGAATTTCAGTTCCGTTTTCACTATGTTGACAGTTTGGGAGTCGCTTTGAAGAAAAAGGTGAACGATGTTAATGGAAATATTGGCGATGATTCCATTTACATAGGTCGTCAGCCACTGTTTGCTTCAACCAAGGAGGTTATTCAGGCTAATCAGTTTGCCAACTCGGAGCGGTTGACGGCTAAGGTGAATGAAAAGGAATGGACGTACATCAAGTCGCCTGCTGGCATTTTTACTGAAGCGATATTGCCTTATGACGAAATCTATCAGCAGTTGTCCAACGATACGTTGAATGCGGTAAAACTGACATTCACTAATTATGAGGACCGGAGTAGCCAGACTTTTAGTATGGGAGCGCCCACTAATGTGTTGCTGATACGCAAGCAAGATGTGAAAACGTTCTTTGAGGAAAATCAGATTAATGACAATCGTACATCGTTCGTTGCCACGCACAATAGCAATGCGGTTAACCAGTATCATTTCCCCAATATCGCGCGTTTGGTTACAGCCTGTATAAACGAGAAGAAAGCGGCACGTGCCAAGGCTGAAAAAGAAGCTGGAGCTTCGTGGAATGAAGAGGCTTGGGATGCGCAATGGAGTGCGGAAAATCCGGATTGGAATAGAGTTTGGCTGATTCCGGTGACCATTACTACCCAGCAGACCAGTTCCAGTACGAGCGTCACCACGGCTATCCAGCATGATTTGCAGCCAGGCTATGCCAAACTGCAAGGCGGAGACCCGGAGCAGGGTGGGCAGAAACTGACATTGGAAGTCACTTATACCAGTTTCCCGGAATAAGATGTTCCGCTGTATATATAATGTGGTGTAAAAACGCCGTCTGTTTATAGCAGACGGCGTTCCTGAAAGTACCGGGTTTTCGTTGTTTATCTGTTGTTCCGCAAGTCCCGTACTCTTACCGCTTTCCCTTCGCTTTGCGGCAAGGTGCCTTTCTTTACCAACCGGACTTTGGGCGTTACCAAGATTTCGTCTTTCAGTTGGCGGATAATCTCTTTGCGCATTTGATCCAACTCGATGTAACTGTCTACACAAAGATCGTTCAGTTCTACTTCCACGACCATTTCGTCCTGATTGTCCACCGTTTCCAGCGTAATGAGGTAGTTGCTGCCTAACTGAGCGAACTGTACCAGAATCTTTTCAATCTGCATCGGGAAGATGTTGACCCCTTTGATGATGAACATGTCATCGCTGCGTCCTTTGATGCGGTCTATCCTTCGGTGCGTGCGTCCGCAAGGACATTCGCCGGGAAGAATGCGGGTCAAGTCGCGGGTACGATAGCGCAGGAGGGGCATCATCTCGCGGTCAAGTGTGGTCAGTACCATTTCGCCCACTTCGCCATCGGGCACAGGCTCGCCCGTTTCGGGATTGATGATTTCTATCAGGTAGCAGTCTTCCCAAATGTGCATGCCGTTTTGTTCCGTACATTCAAAAGCGACGCCCGGACCGTTCATCTCGGTCATTCCGAAACTGTTGTAAGCCTTGACGCCCAACAAGCGTTCTATCTTCTTGCGTTGTTCGTCCGTATGAGGTTCCGCACCGATGACCAAGGTGCGCAAGCTGGTGCTGGTGGGGTCGATTCCTTCCGACATGAATACTTCGGCCAGGCGGATGGCATAGCTGGGGATGGCATGTAGGGCGGTCGTCTTGAAGTCGGTGATGAATTTGATTTGCCGTTTGCTGTTTCCTGCCGCAGCCGGAACGGTCAGCGCGCCTAAACGTTCGGCTCCGTACTGGAATCCTAATCCACCGGTAAACATGCCATATCCTGAACTGTTCTGAAAAACATCTGTTTTGCGGATGCCCACTGTGTACAGGCAGCGCGCAACCAGGTTGGCCCATGAGTCCAAATCATGTTGTGAATGGACGATGACCGTCGGTGTGCCGGTCGTTCCACTTGATGAGTGGATGCGGACACCGTCTTCACGCATGTTTCCGGCCACAAGTCCGAAGGGATAGTTGGCGCGCATGTCCGCTTTGGTGGTAAACGGTATTTTGCGGATGTCCTCTATGGTTCGGATGCTGTCTTCCGTGATGCCATGTTCGTTGAATACCTTTTGGTAATAAGGTGAATGGGCAGCGATGCGGATTGTCTTTTTCAACCTGTTTAGTTGCAGTTCGCGAAGTTGCTCACGCGGCATGGTCTCTATTTCTTCTTCCCAGTACTTGTTATTCATGATACTTTCTTTTTGTTTGCTGATTTATTAAAAAACACTCAAAAAATAATCTTTTCTCAGATGTGCGGTCAAAATTAGCAATAAAAAATGAAATTATACCATCCTTATGGCGGTATTTTTTATTGAAGGCGATAAATAGATGTTTCAGAGGCGGATTTGGAAAGAAGGGGCGTTTTTCCCTCAAACGTCAAGTAAGCTTGCTTAAATGGCCAATGCAGCTTACTTACTTTGCCTTTT
This sequence comes from uncultured Bacteroides sp., assembly GCA_949300425.1. Taxonomy (GTDB): domain Bacteria; phylum Bacteroidota; class Bacteroidia; order Bacteroidales; family Bacteroidaceae; genus Bacteroides. The sequence continues at coordinate 43,690 of CASGED010000087.1, read as the reverse complement.
CAGCTTACTTACTTTGCAAAGACAGCTTGCTGACTTTTGCACCGAGTTCCCGGACTGATTTCAAGATAGTTTCTCACTTCCCGTTAAAAGATGCGATGTTTCCTGTTAAATGATACGGTGTTTCCTGTTAAATGATACGGTGTTTCCCGTTAAATGATATGGTGTTTCCCATTAAATGATACGGTGCGTCTCATTAAAGGAAACGCTCGTTCCCATTTAAAGGCAATCGGCGTTGCAAACAGCAATACTAAAGATGGTCTTTACATCGCTCAAGTCCCTCTTTGGAAAGACGGAGTCCCTCTTTAAGCGTGAAAGAATTCATCTTTTTACAGTTTACAATGTTTCCCGAATTTGCTTTCACGCTTTCACGGACTTACAACTTGTTGATTATTAGTAAAATGTTGTGAAAGATATATCCTTCACAGAAGTTCCGTGGCAGACAAAAAGGGGAAATGAAAACGAAAAAACGTTTCATTCCCCCTCTTTGGGATATACTTTAAATAAGGTTTCCCTTATTCGGCTTTTTTGGCAGTTGTCTTTTTAGCCGCTGTTGTAGCTTTCTTGGTGGCGGTGGCCAGTTTCTTGGCTTGCTTTTCCAGTTTGGCGTTGGCGTCGTCCAATTCCTTATGCAGTTCAGCTATTTCGTCACCTTGATTCTTGATAGTGGTCAACAGGGCGTTCAGCTCTTCGTTGTCGATGTCTTCCGGGTAGAGTGAGTCTACCCGTTTGATGAAGTCGCCCAAGATGTTCATGTAGTTGGTAAACGCGTCGTAGGGCGATTCGTAGATGCCGCGATACAGCGTCAGGGAAGACTGCTTGGTGGTCATGAAGCGGAAGTTGTTGCTGGCCTGCAGGTAGTCCCAGTCTTGCTTGATACGGCGGTCGTCGCACAGATGAACACGCTCGGCCACACTGTAGAGCTTATTGAACGCTTCGCGTTGCATCACGTTGCCTAACCAGCAGCTCGTATCTCTTTCTTCGTCTACCCATGACAGCGGATCGGGTACGTCCAGCTGAGATACGGATTTCAGCTTGGTGACAATCTCTGTCGGGGTAGAGAAAGTGATACCTTTCTCTTTGGCGCATGCCGGAAGTGCTTTCAGGAATTCCAAGACGTTGGAAGACAGCGGCTGGTATTTGCCCAATGCGCAGAGTTCCATAAAGATATTGATGACCTGTTCTTCCTGAGGCAGTGCGTCAATCCAGCTGATGTACTTGTCGGCAAAGAGCGGGAATTCGCTCCAGTCTGAGTTGGAGAAGCGCAAGCTGATGTCGTCTGACAACTTGTAGTCACGCAACAGCAATTTCAGGTTCGGATTCATATTGCAGTGGTACACGTAGTGAGGGCTCTTCCATCCCAACACATGCTTGGCGCCTTCCGTAAGCATTCCCTTGAAACCCATGCTGGCTACTTGAGCTCCGATTTCATCGTTGTAAATCAAGCTGGAGTTGCGGAACACCTTCGGCGCTTTGCCGAACATTTCCTTCATCTTTGCGCTTTGGCGCATCACTTCTTCCTTGAAGCAGTCTTCATTGGCCAACGAAGAAAGACCGTGTGAATAAGGCTCGGCCAAGAACTCACAACAGCCCGTATCGTTAAGCTGGTGCAACAGGTCAATCACTGTAGGCGCATAAATCTCAAGTTGTTCCAAGGCTACGCCCGAGATGGACAAAGCTACCTTGAATGCGCCGCCGGAATCTTTTACCATGCCGATAAGGGTGTTCAGAGCCGGTATGTAGGAATTCTCTGCCACATCGTTGATGGTATTCTCATTGGCATAATCGTCATAATAATAGTGGTCATAGCCAATGTCGAAGAAACGATAACGTTTCAGATGGATAATTTGGTGTATTTCAAAATAAAGACAAATCGTTCTCATTTCCTATTCGTATTTTGTTTATTTTCCATAATTTCTTAGTACATTCTCATAAAGGCCACGGACTTTCAAGCCTACTTTTTCCCAGGTGATACCGTCCACTTCTTTTTTGCCTTCTTCCTGCAAGTAATGGAACAGGGACGGATTGGTGCAAATGGAGTGGATGGCGTCGGCCATGGCGTGAATATCCCAATAATCCACTTTGATGACCTTGTCCAGAATCTCGCCGCATCCCGACTGCTTGGAGATGATGGACGGAGTACCGCATTGCATGGCCTCCAACGGAGCAATACCGAAAGGTTCGGACACAGAAGGCATCACGAATACATCGCTGTCTTTATATACTTCATACACTTGGCGGCCTCTCATAAATCCGGGGAAGTGGAAGCGGTCGGCAATGCCACGGTCGGCGGCCATGTTGATCATGGCGTCCAGCATATCGCCTGAACCGGCCATTACGAAACGGATATTGCGTGTACGTCTGAGTACCATTGCGGCGGCTTCCACGAAGTATTCCGGTCCCTTCTGCATGGTAATGCGTCCTAAGAAGGTTACGATTTTCTCTTTAGGATGCTCCCTCCGGGGGATATCCTGCAAGTCTTGCGAAAGCGGGTACACCGCATTGTGTACGGCAAATACCTTGCGCGGGTCTTGATGATACTCGTTGATAACTGTGCGGCGGGTCAGTTCGGACACACACATGATGCAGTCCGCGTAGTCCATACCGTTCTTCTCGATAGAATAAACTGTCGGATTGACCTTCCCGCGTGAACGGTCGAAGTCCGTAGCATGCACGTGGATGCACAGCGGTTTACCACTTACCATCTTGGCGTGTACGCCTGCCGGATAAGTCAGCCAGTCATGGGCATGGATGATGTCGAAGTCTCCTTTGCGGGCCACTACACCGGCAATGATGGAATAGTTGTTGATTTCTTCGTGCAGGTTGCTCGGATAACCACCGGCAAACTCCATGCAGCCCAAATCGTTGACATGCATGTACGAGAAATCCGCATAGATATGGTCACGGTACGCATAATAATCTTCCGGTGTCATTTGTCCGTACAGACGTGACTTCAAATAATCATAGTTCACATCTCGCCAAACAATCGGAACCTGATTCATACCTACGATGTTGAGGAAAGTCTCCTCATTACCTGCCGGCTTGGGCAGGCAGAATGTTATTTCCATGTCCCCTTGTTGGTTCAAGCCTTTGGTGATACCATACGAAGCGACAGCCAAACCTCCGGATATCTTGGGGGGGAACTCCCAACCAAACATTAAAACTTTCATTTATGTTCCTCCTCCTTTAATGCACGTTCATATTTATCCAATAACTTCAAGATGCGCAGAATCTCGGCCACGTTCATGGCAAATGATACTGCACCCCGTCCTGTAAACGGCGGATTACCGTCAAACAGCTCGGGCAACGTAGAGATGCAATGGCGGCTCATCTCGTCCTCCATACCGATGAGGTGTCTTTCTACGAACGAAATGCCGCTCATTTTGTACATGCGCAGGTAGGCTTCCATGTAGAATCCCAGCAACCACGGCCATGCCGTACCTTGGTGGTAAGCGTAATCGCGTTGTATCTGCGGGCCTACGTAGTTGGGGTTGTAACCGCCGCTCTTCGGACTCAGCGTACGCAGTCCTTTCGGTGTGAGCAGTTCCTTGGTCACAATGTCCAGCACCTGACGCTTCTGCTTGCGGTCCAGCGGAGAATAGTCGAAAGCTACCGTAAATATCATATTGGGACGTACGCTCCAGTCCATCATGTAACCGTCTACATAGTCGAAGAGATATCCGTATTCGTTGCGGAAAACGTCTACAAATGATTTACCGGTGATTTCAGCTTGTTCGTCCAGTTTGTCTGCCATGAGAGTGTTGCCTCCTTCACGCTCCATATCAGCCACAAAGCGCAGGGCATTATACCACAAGGCATTGATTTCTACTACATAACCAGTACGTGGCACTACCGGTCGCCCGTTCACTGTAGAGTTCATCCACGTTACGGCTTTGTCTATACCGTTGGTGTACAGCAGGCCGTTGTCATGCAGGAACAGGTTGTTGTGCTTGCGGTTGCGGATGTATTCTATGATGTCTGCCAATAGTTGGCCGTATTTTTCGCGGCAATGAGGACGTGACGTCTCTTTAGCGTATTGTTGCAACGTCCACACGGCCCATAACAAAATGTCCGGATGCTCGATTTCATATATCTTGTAAGTATACTCTTCGCCGTTCATGAATTGATAGAGTGCCTTGCGGGCTGTTTCCATCACGTCTTCAAACTCTGACTGCTCGCCTATGGCCAATGTCAGTCCGGGCAGAGAGATAAACAAGTCGCGCGCGCGGCATTTGAACCACGGATAACCGGCTAAAATATAGTGTTCGTCTCCTTGTTTGTTGTGGAACTGATGGGCTGCATTGGTCAGGCAGTGCAGGAAGTTGTCGCGTGGGGTACGGTCGGCAGCTTCTTCCTCAAACAAGGATAATAAGGTGCTCGGGTCAATCTCGGAAATACCGGCCGAGAACACAATACTCTCGCCTTTCTTAATACCTACTTCGAAATAGCCGGGCACGTACAGGTCTTCGTTGAAGTCGTAGCCACGCTCTTGTTCCTTTGGATACTCGAATCCGCGGTACCAATCCGGCTGGAAGTGGAATTCATTCGCTTTGTTCAACTGCATGAAGAGTTCCGGATAGCCGGGATACATGCAGGTCTTGATACCATTGGACACCATCTGATAATCGCGGCTTGCTTGCGGATTTTCGTGCGTATATTCGCGCACGCTACGGAAGGCGAGGAAGGGGCGGAAACGCAACGTGGTCTCCGAGTGGGCGTCGACCAGCGTGTAGCGAATCAGAATGCGGTTCTCATGGTGTACAAAAATCTTCTCCTTACGGAGGATGACGCCGCCCACACGATAAGTCGTTGCCGGAACATGCTCGCAATCAAATTCCCGGATGTACTTGTGCCCGTTGGGGCTGAAGTGATTTCCCTGGAATTTATGCAAACCGAGGTTGAACTCCGCACCGTGCTGAATCACCGTCTCGTCTAATGAAGAAAGCAACACGTGGTTCTCGTCGTCCAAATTGGGTACGGGAATTACCAACAAACCGTGGTATTTGCGCGTGTTGCAGTCCACAATAGAGGTACAGTGATAAGCGCCAGACTTGTTCGTGCGGAGGATTTCTCTAGGCAAAGACTCTTGCAGATTAATCATCAGCGTCCTGTCAAATCGTAAATAACTCATAGTTGTGCATATTTTAAATAAGGTTAATATTCGGTGTTATGGCTATTTCTTTTGTAGCGATGCCCAAAAATACGAATTAATGTAATTAATCGAAATAAAATAATCATTTTTTTTCTCTTTTTGCATAAATAATTGTAGTATTGCGTCCGATTAGCTGATTTTAGGGGCTTGTTTTAACCGTTTATGCATTATGAAACCTGATACGCGACGTGTATTTCTTGCAGCAGTCATACCTTTGTTTGTGTTGTTCATTCTTTATCTGTTGGAATTTTTAGAGATAGGGATGGATTGGGACTTTACTCATTTGGGGGTCTATCCGCGTGCCAAGCGAGGGGTATTCGGCATTTTTGCTCATCCGTTGGTACACAGCAGTTTCAGGCATCTATTGGCCAACACGGTTCCTTTGTTCTTCTTGTCTTGGTGTCTGTTCTACTTCTACCGTGAAATAGCTCCTTACATATTTTTTGCTTTATGGATAGGTTGCGGAGTGATTACTTTTATTATAGGTAAGCCTGGTTGGCACATCGGTGCCAGCGGGCTTATTTATGGTTTGGCTTTTTTCCTGTTCTTTAGTGGACTTTTGCGCAGGCATGTTCCGTTAATCGCTATTTCGCTTTTGGTGACTTTCCTTTACGGTGGTTTGGTGTGGAATATGTTCCCGCAATTTGCCAAAGCCACGACTTCATGGGAAGGGCATTTGGGCGGAGCTATTGCCGGCACGCTTTGTGCCGTTGGCTTTATGCACTATGGCCCGCAACGTCCTGATCCGTTTGCTGATGAGGAAGAGGAACGTGAGGAAGAAGGGGAGGAGGATGAAGATAAAGAGGCAGAGGAGGAGCGGAGGGGATAAGATCCTCTCTGGGTACATATAAATATGTAGGAGAGACAGGGAAATCTTACTCTCGGCACCTCCTATTGGGTGATTACTTGCTCATAGGTCCCTTCGTTTAGTACGCGTAAGGCTTGTAGCACACTTTCATTGGTACTGTTCATGACTTGATAATATTCGCTCATGTCCCATAAATCGCGAGCAATGAGGGCTTTTAATTGTGTCTTAATCAGAGGAAGTGAACGGTTATATTGCGATTCGTCAAATTTGATGCCTTCTTTGTTCGCCAATGCGCGTACTTCGTCCATAAAAGCATCGTCTATCTCAAATTTTTTATCAAAATCCTCAAAGTCTTTATATTTCTTTTTAAGTTCTTCGCGATGTTGCTCGATGTATCCTGTAGTACTGCGAATAACAATGCCCTGTGCTACAAGATTGCGATGATAGTCTGTGTAGCGCGTAGTGTCGATGGGCACAAAGAAGTCGGGCATGATACCTCCTCCGCCATAAACGGTGCGTTGTAGACGTTTGGTACGATATTTCAATGAGTCGGGGAAATGAATGCTGTCAGCGTGCATCAGCTCACCGTGGTTGAAGCGATTCAGAAGGTCTTTGGCGTATTGCTCTTGCATGTCATCCCCTTCACCGCTATACGGTTTCTGAATGCAACGACCGACCGGGGTGTAGTAACGGGCGATGGTGAGACGTATCATGGAACCATCGCGTAGGTCGATGGGACGTTGTACTAAACCTTTGCCGAAAGTACGGCGGCCTACCACTACGCCACGGTCCCAATCTTGAATGGCTCCGGTAACAATCTCACTGGCCGATGCTGAATATTCGTCTACTAGTACGACTATACGCCCTTGACGGAGATTGCCATTTCCTTTAGCGGAGAAATCACTCCGCTTGGCTGCTCGTCCCTCTGTATATACGATTAATTCTTTTTGTCCCAAAAATTCATTGGCAATGTCAATGGCGGCATTCAGATAACCTCCTCCGTTTCCTTGTAAGTCAAGTATGAGGTCTTTCATGCCTCTTTTTTGTAGTTTGGTCAACGCTTCGGCAAATTCTTTGTGGGTAGTGGCGCCAAATCGGTTAATACGGATGTAGCCAATGCGTGGGGCAATCATGTAAGATGCATCGAGGCTATAAATGGGTATTTTGTCGCGCTCCACCGTGAAGTGCAACAAAGGGCTTACGCCTCGTCGTACAACGCCCAATTGAACTTTTGACCCCTTAGGGCCTCGTAGGCGTTTCATGATGTCTTCTGTACTCATTTTTACTCCGGCAATAGCGGTGTCGTTTACTTGCGTGATGCGGTCGCCGGCCAGTATGCCTGCTTTTTCTGAAGGACCCCCGCTTACGGGCTGAATGACGAGTAAGGTGTCCTCTATCATTTGAAATTGGATTCCGATTCCCTCAAAGCCTCCTTGTAAAGGTTCGTTCATTGCCTTTACTTCCTCTGCGTTATTGTAAGTAGAGTGGGGATCCAGCTGTTCCAACATCCCGATGATAGCGTTTTCCACTAAGCGGTCTTCGTTTACTGTGTCAACATAGAGACGGCTGATGGCAAATTCGGCTAATTGTAATTTGCGCATAGGGGTATTGTTGCGTTGTGCATGTGTGGTCAGTGCCGTCATACAGGCTATTAATAGCATAATCTTTTTCATGGATTTCATTTTTCTCCGTCATAATTTACGTTCATGCCTTCTGGAAGAAATTGTTTTACGTCTTTCCCGTACGATAAGAGCTCGCGTACGATGGTGGAACTGACACATGTCAATTCCGGTTCGGTGAAGAGCAGGATAGTCTCAATTCCGGTAAGTTTACGGTTAATATCTGCTATAGTCTCTTCATATTCGAAATCTTTTACTGTACGGATGCCTCGTATGATGAGGGTGGCATTTACTTGCCGTGCAAAGTCGATAGTCAAACTGTCGTATGAGCGAACGCTGACTCGCGGCTCGTCGCGGTAGTAATGTCGTATCATTTCCTCTCGCTTTGTGATTGGGAAATGTGTATTTTTATTTTCATTGATGCCTATGCCGATAACAATCTCGTCTATAAATGTCAACGCACGCTTCACCACCGACGCGTGTCCGGCGGTAAATGGATCAAACGTACCAGGGAAGATGGCTCGTGTCATTTCTTATCCGTTAGTTTAACTTTTTTTGATACGGGGGACAAAGATAGCCGTTTTTTGTGAAAGCCCGATGCAAAATGGAATTTCTTTCGTTTTTCTTTTGCGGACACCTGCCTAAAGGAGGCTTTCCTTCGTAAAAGTCTTGCTTCGGCGAAACTTTCATTCGCTTTTGTCGAAACATTGTGGAGGAAATAAGCATGAAGCCGGAAGAGGTTCTTACATTACGGCACACTTTCGTTTTAAAAATAATCAAGGGATAATTGAGTAGAACGTCTGGTTTATCCGTATCTTTGGAAAAACAAGTTTAGGTTTATGAAGAAGATTTCGGTATTTGTCGTGTCGTTATGGCTTTGTCTGTCTGTGGCGGCACAATGGAGTGTAAGTTCATCAGATTTGCCCCAGGGACATCCTCGTTACTTGACTCATCCGCAGGGGCGGGACGAAGTGTTGAGCCTTATGCAAAAGGAGGCATGGGCGGAGAATGTGTTCGCTAAATTGAAGCAACGGGTAGATATTTATGTAAATCGTACGGATACGCAACCCGATTGGTTGTATTCGCGCTTGGCTATGTATTGGAAGTCGCATGCCACGGATGTATATGTTCGTGGAGAAGTGTTCGACCATGCCGGAGGTTCGCCGGCACCGGCTCCAACGGTGCGTTATACAGGAACACGTGGCACGGTGGCTACTTACGGACGACCTAAACTGGAAGATGTGGCGCCTTACGATGATGATGAGGCCGGTAATGTAACCTTTCATAACAATACGTTGCCCGGCAGACCTTTAGAGAAAGTACATCCGTCGAAGACCGGGCGCAACATTGAAAGCCTGAATCGTGAAATCATGGGTATTGCCCGCGACGCGGCTTTCCTTTATTGGGTAACGAAGGACGAACGCTATGCTCGCCTGGCTGCCGGAGTATTCGATACATACATGACAGGTATTTATTATCGTAATGTACCTGTGGACCTCAACCACGGACATCAACAGACCTTAGTGGGCATGAGCTCGTTTGAAGTGATTCATGAAGACATCCTCTATGACATCGTTCCTCTGTATGATTTCCTGTACGATTATCTGCAAGCCAACTATGCAGGCAAAATGGATATCTATGCCTCGGCTTTCAAGAAATGGGCGGAGAACATCATTGCCAATGGAGTGCCTCACAACAACTGGAACCTGATGCAAGCGCGCTACATTATGAATATTGGCATGGTGTTGGAAGATAATGAAAATTATGCCGATGGCAAGGGACGTGAATACTACATAGACTATGTACTGAACCGTTCCAGCATCCGCCAATGGAGCTTGAAGAAACTGGCTGAATATGGTTATGATTCCAATACAGGTATCTGGGCCGAATGCCCTGGCTATAGTTCAGTGGTACTGAATGATTATACAGGTTTTACCACACTTTTCGACCGGAACCTGCATTTTGACCTGACACAGGCTTTACCCGTCATTCCTCGTGCCGTGGGCGCGATGCCCCAATATCTTTTCCCGAACCGGATGATGTGTGGCTTTGGCGATACACATCCTTCTTACCTGAATACCACTCCCATAAAGCGTATGATACAGAATGCGCAAGCCAACGGGAAGTTAGAACAGGAAGATTATTTTACGGCTTTGCTGAGATGTCTGGAACCTGAAACGGGAAAAACAAAAGGTGAAAAGCAAGTACCGGTATCTGTCAGCTCTTTTTTCGATGAAAAACCGCTTGAGTTGAAATCCGAAGTAAAGCCCTGTCGTATAGAGGATTATGTATCTCCTTTCTTTTACGCTCCGAATGTGTCGTGGTTGGTGCAGCGTAATGGCATGAACCCGAGGCATAGCCTTATGGTGTCCCTCAACGGAAGCATGGGCAATCACATGCACGCCAATGGCATCTCCATGGAACTTTATGGCAAAGGCTATGTCTTGGGACCGGATGCAGGCATCGGACAATTTTCCTATAGCGGCTTGGATTATGCGGAATATTACTCCCAATTTCCGTCACATAATACCGTGTGTGTGGATGGTATCTCCTCTTATCCCATCATGAAAAGCAATCATGCCTTTCGTTTGCTTTCTGCTTTCCCGGCTCAAAATGTCACGGGGCGTACATTTCCCGTGGTTACGTTTAGTGAGGTTTATTTCCGCGAGCCGGAAACTCAAGCCGACCAAACCCGCCTGAACAGCATTGTCACCATTGATGAAAAGAGTGGCTATTACGTGGATATATTCCGCAGCCGGAAGGCGGAAGGAGGCGACAAGATGCATGACTATTTCTATCACAACTTAGGGCAGACAATGCGTCTCACCACCTCGGATGGCGAGGATTTAAACTTGCAGCCTACTGAAGAGCTGGCTTTTGCCGGTGCCCACCTTTATGCCTATTCCTATATATATAATAAGAAATCGGCATGTACGCAACGTGATGTAAAGGCCGCATTTATTATCGATATGCCCGATGGCGATGACATTTCCATGAATCTTTGGATGAAAGGAGAAGAACGGCGAAAAGTCTTCACGGCACTCAGCCCTATGACTGAAGGTCTGAGCCGTACACCGGATATGCCATACGTCATTAAGGAGCAACCTACGTTAACTTTCGTGGCCCGGCAGGAAGGCGAAGCTTGGAATCATCCTTTTGTGGCTGTCTACGAGCCTTCATCCGTTAGCGAGCCGGAACAGATTCGCACCGTCTGCTTCCCGGAAGTATCGGCCGACCAACTCGGAAGCCATGTTGGTATCCAAGTGGAGTTAAAGGATGGAAGCCGTGACCTTATTCTGTCTTCCGACCAACCGACGCATTTGTGCAAGGTGGAAGATTTGCAAAGCAAAGCCACCTACATTCTTTGGCGGAAAGGGCGGCAAGGCAGTACATTGTTCTTCATGGGGCATGGCACACTGATGCAGACATCGGAAGTGGGCTTACAGGCCGAGACCCCGGTCTCCATCCTGTTGGAACGCCGGACGGACGGTTGGTATTATGAAGCCTCAGGAACCTGTACGCTTACACTGAACGGGCGGATTTATGAGTTAATGGCAGGAGAGGGGAAGCTGTAGAAAATCCTTGGAATTATTGGGGAAATATTGATTTTTCGTTATATTTGCGCATCAAATACGTAAATATGAAAAACAAACCAAGATATATTTCCTTCCTTCTAATAATGCTCGCGGCTCTCTGTTTGCAGGCGAAGACACGTGTCTTGCGAAGCCTGACGGCCTCGGACGGATTGACCAACTTGACGGTGAGCGCTTTCTATAAGGATTCCTTAGGCTTTGTGTGGATAGGAACATCCGGTTCGGTGGAACGGTTCGATGGCGTTTACCTGAAGCATTACCCCATAACAGGCAGTGATGAGCGGCTGAAGTATGTGGAGACCATTGCCGGTACGGCTGGAGGACAATTGTGGGTAGGCACCGGCACGGGACTTTGGAGGCTCAACCGGCAGGAAGATGTGCTTGAACGAGTGGTGCCCGATGTGATAAATTGTCCGGTGCGTTCCTTGTTGTACGATGGGCGGGAGACGCTTTATATAGGCACCGACCATGGACTGTATATTTACCGGGCGGGTAAATTCCGGCATATTCAATTGGGAACCAACAGTATTTCACCTTCCAATGCCGTAGTATGCATGGCCTTGGAGGAAACAGAGCGCCTCTGGATGGCTACCTCCGACGGACTATGTGTCATGAATCTGAAAGACGATTCCCTGCAACGATGGCATAACGAGATGGAAGGGGAGCATGCCTGTCAGTTTACCTGTACTGTACGAATAGGGGATAAACTCTATTTGGGAACAATGGACCGTGGAATCGTTTGCTTCGATATTGTGACAAAGCGCTTTACGTCCTATGTTGACGTAGGATGCAACGTCATAAAAGTGTTGAGAAGCGATGGCAAGCATACGTTGTATGTGGGGACGGACGGTAACGGGGTACATGTCATAGATACGACGGATGACACCATCCTATACTCCATGAAGCATGAGGCGGGAAACAACGAAAGTCTTCGCTCCAATTCTGTCTATTCGTTGATGGTGGACCGTGAGGGTATCGTATGGGTCGGTTTCTATCAGGCGGGCTTGGATTATACCTTGTTTCAAGGTGACACTTTCAGCGTCTATGCGTATCCTCCCTATTTCAACTCGAAAGATATGCCTATACGTGCATTCTTCATTTATGGCGATGAGAAACTGATAGGTGCGCGGAGTGGCTTGTTTTATATTAATGAAGCTAAGGGGACTTTTAAGAAATTTGACATGCCTCAGATGCGCTCCGACATGGTGTTCTGCATCTATCGTTTCGAAGGCAATTACCTGATAGGGACGTATGGAGGCGGCATGTATGTAATAGACCCCGTGACCTTGCGTATGACGGACTTCTCTCCAGCGGAACCATTCCGGACAGGGCACATTTTCTGTATGGCGGAAGATGCGGAACATACCTTATGGATAGGTACTTCAATGGGCTTGTTCCGTTATCACGATGGGAAGTTGCTGGCACGTTATACTTCGGCTGATTCCAAACTGCCTTCAGGTAATGTCTACGAGGTGTTTTTCGATTCTACGGGGAAAGGATGGATTTGTACGGAGAACGGTCTTTGTCTGTGGGATCCTTCTTCACGCCAGTTGCGTACAGATGTTTTTCCGGAAGGTTTTATTCATGGGGAGAAAATTCGTGTTATCTATGAGGATTCCGCTCATCGGCTTTATTTTTTTCCGGACAAAGGTGCGTTGTTCTTCTCCGATTTGTCTATGCACCATTTTCATCGCATTCAGCCAGGTACACCATTGGAAGGGCGTGACGGCCTTTTTATCATAGAGGATGCTGACACGAAACTATGGATAGGCACTAACAATGGTTTGTTTCATTACGATAAACAGGAGAATTTTGAATTCTACGACTTTGCGGATGGTATTCCCAGTCCTACGTTCACGCTTTGTCCGCCGGTGTGCGATGCGGAAGGAAACTTATGGTTTGGTAATACCGAGGGATTATTGTTTCTTGACATGCGGCGGTTTGGTGAGCAGCAATCTGTAGACTCCTATCCCGTTCGGATAACGGATGTATTGGTCAATGGTGGCGAGCATCCGGAAATTCATTCATGCCAAACGACGAAAGCCATGGCACAAATTCAGTTGAAGGCATCGGAGAAGAACGTCACTTTTCGCATGTCCGATTTTTCTTATACTTCACCGGATGTCATGACTTACGAATATAAGTTGGACGGGTACGATGAATCATGGCGCTTGCTCACGGGCAAGTCCACGATTACTTACTTCAATCTGCCTTCGGGGACGTATGTTTTTCGGGTAAGACGTATGGGACAGCCCGCTTCGGAAACTCTCTTGGCAATAGATATCGCTTCCCGCTTCTCTCCAGCTATGGCTTGGTGCGTGTGTCTGCTGGCGTTGCTCTCGTCTGGATGTTATTATTATTACCGGAAACGTAGACATGCCGGTGCGAAAACCATTCCAGAAGTCGTAGAGCCTGCTCTACTTGCCCATGCTTCCATCACCGAACACGTTACTGAGGAAGAACCGGAACCGAGCCTTTCCGAATCCAAATACAAGACCAATAAAGTTTCTCCCGAAGAATGTAAACGCTTGCTTGAGCGGTTGGAACGCCTGATGGATAAGGACAAACCTTATAAGAATCCGAACTTGAAGATTGCGGACTTGGCTGTAGCCATCGGAACCAGTCCTCATGCGTTGTCCTATGTGTTCAATCAGCATTTGGAGCGTAATTACTACGACTATGTGAACGATTATCGTATAGCGGAGTTCAAACGTTTGGCACAGATGGACAAGTACGCCCGTTATACGCTCAGTGCTTTATCGGAATTATGCGGTTTCAGTTCGCGCGCCTCTTTTTTCCGCTCTTTCAAAAAGGCTACCGGCATTACGCCCAGTGAGTATATTCATAGTCTTGGAAAGTGAAATGAGAATTGATCATTCGCGAAAGAAGATATTGATTTTTACTGCAAAATCCTTAACTTTGTCTTTGAAAACTAAAATGATGTGATTATGCTGTATCCGATAGGCGTTCAAGATTTTGAGAAACTTCGGCGAGGCGGTTTCCTCTATATAGATAAAACCGACTTAGTGTACCGGCTTGTAAAGGAAGGGGTTTACTACTTCCTAAGCCGACCGCGGCGTTTCGGGAAAAGTCTGCTCATATCCACGCTGGAAGCGTATTTTTCCGGCAAGAAAGAGCTGTTCAAGGGACTGGCCATGGAGAAGCTGGAGAAGGAATGGAAGGCGTATCCGGTGTTTCACCTGGACTTGAACGCACGGAAATACGAGAATGAGGCCTCGCTGATAGCCATCCTAAACCAGCATCTGGAAAACTGGGAAACGGTATACGGTGACGAAAAGAAAGACCGTGCACCGGAAGAACGTTTCGCTCATCTGATCCGGAGAGCTTATGACACTACGGGACTGCCAGTTGTCATTTTAGTGGATGAATATGACAAGCCACTCCTGCAAACAATCGGGAACAAGAGTCTGATGGAGGATTATCGGAATACCTTGAAGGCTTTCTACGGAGTGCTGAAAACGATGGACCGCTGTATCCGATTCGCCATGCTGACGGGTGTGACAAAGTTCGGGAAAGTAAGTGTGTTCAGTGATTTGAACAACTTGGAAGACATCTCAATGAATAAACGTTATGTCGCGTTATGCGGTATCACGGAGCAAGAAATTCATGACAATTTTGAAAATGAGTTGCATGAATTAGGAGAGGCGCAGGAGATGACTTATGAGAAAGTATGTAACACACTGAAAGAACGTTATGACGGATATCACTTCGTACCTGACACGGAGGGAATTTATAATCCCTTCAGTTTGCTGAACACATTTAAAAATCTGGACTTTGAAAGCTACTGGTTTGAAACTGGAACACCCACCTATCTCGTGGAGCTGCTGAAACAGAGTCATTATGAACTGGAAAAATTGACGCAGGTTGAGACATCGGCAGATGTGCTGAACAATGTATTGGGAGATGACCAGCCGATTCCGGTCATTTACCAAAGCGGCTATCTCACCCTAAAGAGCTATGACAAAACGTTCAAACTCTATACATTAGGATTCCCGAACAAAGAAGTGGAGGAAGGGTTCATGAATTTCCTGCTGCCGTGGTATGCCAACGTAGATACTATCGAATCGCAGTCCGCCATTAAACAGTTTGTGCAGGAAATACGAAGAGGAGACATCAACGCATTCTTCAAACGGCTGCAATCATTCTTTGCGGATACGCCCTACGAACTGGTGCGGGAACGGGAATTGCACTATCAGAACGTGCTCTTCATCGTATTCAAGCTTATCGGATTCTATGTGAAGGCGGAATACCACACCGCACAAGGACGCATTGATCTGGTGCTACAGACGGACAGATTTGTCTACGTTATGGAGTTCAAGCTGGAAGGAACGGCCGAGGAAGCACTTCGACAGATTGAGGAAAAGCAATACACAATGCCGTTCCGCACTGACAGAAGGAAGGTATATAAGATAGGAGTAAACTTCAGTGCCACGACTCGGAACATTGAGAAGTGGCTGGTGGAATAACTGGCAAGGATAACGATTTATTCCAATTAAACAAAAGATTGGATGCAAGTGTTCCCACGTAGTAAGTGTAGAAAGTGAAATGATAATTCCCTTCCTTCGTCTCATCTAATAATTTAGGACTCTCAAAAGGCGTGAAGTGCTGTCATTGAAGTCTCAAATTATTATTTGAAACCTTTCAAATTGTTTTGTAATCATCTAATAATTAGTAATTTATGGATTATTAAGTCTGCCCTAATGAGTTGAGATAAGTCCATGGGAATTTGTACACGCTATTTTAAAATACGTTTCTACCTTTGTGGTGTGAGAAACAAATAGCAATTGAATTCATAAACGTGTAATTTTAGTACAAAGGAGAACCATGGAAGACATCAGTCAGACAACTTACCACTTGATAGCCTCCTCTTATAAAACCTATCACGAACAGGTCCGCCGCTACATCCGCAGCCGCATCAATGAGGCGGATGATGCCGATGACCTGGCGCAAGATGTTTTTCTGCGCCTGATGGAATGCGGACAGATGCTTCGGGAAAAGACGGCCAAAGACTTCATTTTTACCATTGCCCGGAATCTGATAATAGATTACTTGCGCCGTTACTACAAACGCCAGGAGATTACCTCTTATATATATGATATGCAGGAGGCCACGACTAGTGATACAGAAACTCATGTTATCACTCGTGACCTTCAGGCACACGAATGGATGAAGGTCATCGCTTTGCCTGAACAACGACGTAAAGTCTATTGTATGAGTCGTTATGAAGACCGTTCGACCGCCGAGATAGCTGCTACGCTGAATCTTTCACTACGAACTGTGGAGAACCATTTGTTCAGAGGACGCAAGGAAGTGCGTGAGTACATGCGGCAATGCATATAATATATAATTATAAATGGTGTGGAAACTAATAGGTATTATCGATATATAAGTAATTTATTAATTTTAAAGTTTAACATTATGGAGAATGATTTTCTAAAGAAAAAAGACTTCTTGAGATGGTCATCGCTGAAAAAGACAGTTTGGGCGATGGCAGTTGCTTGCGCCTGCATGTTGGGAACTTCATGCGACGATGCGGAAGGACGAATTGAAGTGGATGACACGGCTCCTGAACAGGTGACCGATGTCAAAGCCGTTTCCGGTCCGGGTGAAGTAACTTTGAGTTGGACGAATCCTACAAGTCCCAGTTTCATGTATACGAAAATCGTATATACGAATTCCAAAGGGGAAGAGCAGTACATGATGGTAGCCAAAGACAAAGAACCGACCGCTACCGTAAAAGGTTTTGCCAACACGGATACACAGACATTCCTGCTGTATGCCTGCTCTGTGAAAGGAAACAATGCGGGAGCCGTGGAAGTCACAGGTACTCCGGACACCCCCGCATTCCTGGAAGTGGTGAACACCATTACCGTGGAACCGGTGTTAGGCGGTGCCTTGGTGAACTATAAAAATGACTTTGCCACGGAAGTAGTCATTGCCTTGGAGTATTACCAAGCCAGCGATGAAGGTAAGTCCGGAAGCGCGCGTTTCAACGTTCCCGCCAATTCGGAAGGTTCGCAATTAGTGATGCTGGTGGACGCGAACAATGAATTCCTGGAAGGCGAATGCGTCATCTCGCTGACCGCCCAGGACGAATATGAGAACGCATCGGCTCCTATCCAGCAAAACGTAACTCCGCTGCCTGCCGTGAAGATTGACCGCACCTTGTGGTCGTTCCCCGGCTATGTAGAGAATTCAAATGACGGCACAATAGGCTACAGTTCGCAAGAAGCCCAAGGCGAAGGCGACAAAGACGGGCTGAAGAACGGACGTGTAGTGTCCATGATTGACAGCAGCTTGAACACCTATTGGCACGCTTCGTGGAAGGTGGCTACGAATTACCCGCATTGGTTCATCCTGGACATGGGACGCGAAGTGACCATAGCCAGCGTAGAATTTACCCGCCGACAGGGAGATGCCCGCGGACAGACCGGACAACACATCTACACATGTACAGAAGCTGGAGCAAGCGATCCGAGCAATCCGGACAACTGGGCTTGGACAGACCATGGTTCGTTCCCGTTCGATCCCAACATAGACACGCCTCAAACCTGTGGATTGTCTACGACACCCAAAGCCCGTTACATCAAGGTATACTTCGGAACCGAGCACAAAGGAACAGGTTCGCAAGCCATGCTGGCAGACTTGAATGTGTACGGAGCGGAAGAATAAAATCTAATACAAACTGGATACTAAAAGAAAAATTGTTTATATCATGAGAAAAAAGATTATAGCTGTAGCCGTTTTATGTATGGCAGCCGCCTGGCCGGCCTGTCCTGTCCATGCAGCGGTTGAAACGGTACAAAGCGTGCAGCAAAACGGCAAGACCGTAAGAGGTACGGTAGTTGACACAAACGGTGAACCCGTCATCGGCGCCAATGTCATGGTGAAAGGGACGATAAACGGTGTGATAACAGACATTGATGGAAAGTTTGTCCTGAACAACGCATCGGGTACACTCCACATCTCCTTCGTGGGCTACCGTGAAGTGGAAGTGAAGATTGGCAACCAGACGGATCTCCACATTACGCTGGAGGAAGACACGGAATTGTTGGACGAAGTGGTTGTAGTAGGTTACGGTACACAGAAAAAGGCTTCACTGACCAGCGCCATCACGCAGGTGAGAGGTGACGAGGCTTTCAGCAACAAGGGTATCACGAACGCCACGGTGGCCTTGCAGGGTGAAGTGCCGGGCTTGGTCATCACCCGTACTTCCAGCCGTCCCGGTAACGAAGGCGCATCCATGAAGATTCGTGGTGACGTGTCCATCAACGGAAACAGTGACCCGTTGGTCATCATCGACGGTATATCCGGTTCGTTGGACGAGTTGAACTCCATGAACGCCAACGACATTGAGAACATCTCCATCTTGAAGGACGCTTCCGCCGCCATCTACGGTGCGCGTTCCGCTTCCGGTGTCGTATTGGTTACCACCAAAAGAGGCAAGGAAGGCAAGGCGCAGGTTTCGTACAGCGGCGCCATCAGCCGTTCGATTACCGGTATTCAACCTCCTTTCGCCACCAACAGCGAGTGGCTGGACATGTTCTACGAAGCGCAGTACTACGATGCTGCCGCCACCAACCCGAGCCTGAGTACTCCGGAAGCCATACACCAGAACATCAACTGGTGGATATTCAATTCGTTTGGCGGTCCTACATTGGACGCTTCTGATATTGATCCCACTACCGGCAGCCCGATGGTGTACCGTGGCGAAGCTCTTTTCAACGCCATGAGAGCCGGAAAAGTGTTGACTTTGCAGAACGGTGACAAAGTGGAACGTTGGGATCCCAATGTTTACATGCAGGATTATTTATACGGCTCGGCCACTTCACACCGTCATGCCGTAACCATTTCGGGCGCTGATAAGAAGTTCGGTTACTATGCTTCATTGGGCTATTCGGACGCTAATTCGCAGTTGAAGGTGGCAGAGGATGGCGAGAAGAAATACAGTGCCCGCCTGAACATGGACTATAAAGCCTACGACTTCCTAAAGTTCGAGACCGGCATGTCGTATGAGAAGCGTGACATCACTTCGCCTTCCACAGATGTAGGCGCAGGTTGGTTCGACCCTTGGTTTTGGCCGATATACAACGAGAATGGGGACGCTTACGATACCTTCAGCGGAAACCGCAACCCCATTGGCGGCTTGACACAAGGCGGACAAGTAAAGAACTCACTCACCACTTTCCGCGCCAGCGGTAAAGTGACGTTGGATTTGGACAAGTGGGTGAAAGGCCTGTCGTTCTCAGCTACCGGTAATTATAAGTTGGTGAGACGCGACAAGCAAACAGTCAAAAACCAAGTGCAGTACTACGACTGGGTAGGCACGCCTACCGGCAACAAGCAAGGACCCGGCTCGCTGAATGAGGAATGGGAGAAATGGGAGAACGTAACGTTAGGAGGCTACGCCAACTATCAGCGTACCTTCGCCGATGTACACAATGTTTCAGCCATGCTGGGTATGACCGCCGAGCAGGAAACTTACAAAAAAGTGAGAGGCGAACGTGCCAACGGACCGCTCTATCCAGGTTCAGGCTTGACTGACTTGGACGTATGGATAGACGGAGCCAACAAAACAGCCAGTGGAGGCCAGAACTCTTGGGGTTTTGTATCCTATTTGGGACGTTTGAACTACATTTATGACGACAAGTATTCAGTGGAAGTGTTGGCACGCCGCGACGGTTCGTCCAAACTGTCCAAGGAGCAACGCTGGAAGAACTTCTACTCGGTTTCCGGTTTCTGGAGACTGTCACGCGAGAAGTTCCTGAACGATTTGGAATGGTTAAGTGATTTGAAGATACGTTACAATTATGGTAAGACCGGTAACGTGAACGGTATCGACAACTACGAACGTTTCTCTGTCATCAAGACGGGTACAACCATCTTCGGCACCACCGCTACCCAACACACTTCATTGTGGATAGACGGTATGCGCTCGGACGAACGTACCTGGGAAACCATTCACAGCCACAATGCGGGTGTTGACTTCGCCGTATTGGACAGCCGCTTGAGAGGTTCGTTCGACTACTTCGTAAAGACCAATGACGGTATGTTCATCGACGTGGTTTATCCTTCCATCTTGGGTGCTTCCGCTCCCAAAACTAACAACGGTAAACTCCGCACGAAAGGTTGGGAATTGGCGTTGAATTGGAATGACCAGATAGGCCAAGTAAGATATAACATCGGCGCTTCTTTGGCAGATGCCTCCACCGAACTGTTGGAACTGACCAACAACGAGAACGAACCTAATCCGGGTAAGAACACAAACCGTTTGGTAGGCAAACCGCTGAACGCCCTTTATGTTTACCAGACCGATGGAATCTTCCAAAGCCAGGAAGAAGTGGACGCTTACTACGAAATGTATTACTGGAACGCTGACCGTACAGGTCCCAAGGCAAACAACATTCTGCCCGCTCCCGCAGAGACTGGTACCAACCGCCTGCGTCCGGGTGCCCGTCGCTACGTTGACCGCAATGGAGACGGTGCCATTACAACAGACGACCTCTACTACGCTGGCGACATGGCTCCGCGCCTGACGTTCGGTATCAAGTTGGGTCTGGAATGGAAAGGTATTGATTTCTCAGCCTTCTTCCAAGGTGTAGGCAAACAGAATATTCTGCGTACAGGTAATGTGTATGCTCCTTGGGTCACTAACTATACAGGACAGCTTACTACATGGATGGGCAAGACTTGGACACCGGAAAACACGAATGCGGAATATACCATCATGTCCCGTGACCAAAACTTCAACAAGTTCAACTACAACAACGTGGACGAAAGCGTACAGGACAACAAGTACATCCGTCTGAAATCGTTGGTAGTAGGTTACTCGTTACCCAAACAGTGGATTGCCAAGGCCGGTCTAAGCAAGCTGAGAATCTATTTCTCGGGCGATGACCTGTGGGAGTGGACCAAGGTGAAAGACGGTTACGACCCCGAAAACGGTGAGGCGTCTAACAACACGTTCCCCTTCAGTCGTCTGTTGACATTCGGTGTGGACGTTACATTCTAAACAATAGGTATTTCAATCTAAACATACTGATTTATGAAAGCAATATTTACTAAGATATTTTGGATTTCGGCACTCACGCTCTCGATGACGGCATGCAGCGACTTCTTGGAAAAAGAGCCCTTGTCGCAAGGCACGGAAGCCATCGTCTTCAAAACCCCGGAACACTTTGAGCAAGCAGCCAATGCACTCTACAACGTAGAAGCGTGGAAGAACTACGACGGTAAAGCCAACTATGGCAACATGGACCAAAATTTGGATATTTCCGGTTTAGGAAGCAATGGCGGCGGTTCGGCACCGGAAAGCAATTATCAATGGAACAAGCCCTACGAATACATCCGTACTTGCAACATCCTGTTACAGAAAGCAGAAGAGTACACCGGCGACCAAACTGACATCGCCCAATCTGTAGGTACCGCTTACTTCTTCCGTGCTTGGCAGCATTTCTACTTGTTGCGCCTCTTTGGCGGTGTGCCCATTGTAGACCATGCATTGGATGTGAATGATGAAGTCCTCTATGGTCCACGGAAGAGCCGTTACGAAGTGGCAGCCTTCATTATCTCCGATTTGGAAAAGGCTATCCCGATGTTGCCGCAGGAGAAGAACATTCCGGCAGACTCCAAAGGTAAAGTCAGTCAGGAAGCAGCCAAATCGTTCCTTGCCCGTGTGCTGCTCTACGAAGCCACGTGGGAGAAATACGTTCCCTCCATCGGCTATGATTTGGACGGAGACGGTACAAGCAACGGTGCAGGTTCCGCCAAACCAGAAGGCTACTATTCCATCGAAACTATGTTGAGCGAAGCCAAACGCCTTTCGGGCGAAGTAATTGATGAAGCGGAAACTGGAACGTTCGAACTGTGGAACGAATGTGACAGCCTGAGCTACTTCTACCTGTTCAACATTGATGATGGCGCGGGCAACATACCCAACTTCATGGGAGCCGGTAAGAACACCAACAAGGAGTTCATCTTCTTCAAAAAGTATGACTACGATTTGAACCGGGGCGGCATCAACCTTTCACATACGGTAGCCACTTGGCAAGCAAGCAATATCAGTACCAGCTTCGGTGAATCCTTCCTTTGCCGGAACGGTCTGCCCATCCGCATCAGCTATACAGGAAACATGTCCGATGCTCAAAACAATCCCCAATTCTTGGGTTATAACTCTTTCTGTGACGAATACCGCAACCGCGACTATCGTTTTATAAGTTGCTGTCCGTCCATACCCGACCGTACTATTTGGAGTAGCCGTTCCGAAGACGGACGCCAATTGACCGAGACCGGGAGACCTTATCCGGAAGCCGTATTCCCTCAGAACAACGAGGTGTACGATTCTACAGACCCCGCTTATAGCAGTAGTTGCGGTGTTTTCCGTCCTACCCTGCGCAACAACGCCACGGCAGGTACTTACGGCAGCCGCAAGTTCTTGATTGAAGGTGCTAACCGCCCGGACAACACCGAGTCGGCTGATTTCCCGTTGATCCGTTTAGCTGAAGTTCATCTGATTTATGCCGAGGCTACTTGCGAACTGAACGGTGGAAGCATTTCCGATGAAGACCTGAACAAGTCCATCAACAAGAACCGTGCTCGTGCCCGTGTGGCTCCGCTGACCAATGCACTGATTGCCAATGTATGGGATGCCGGCTACTTCGACCACGCCACCGGCCACACCATCTGTAAGAAGATGAACATGCTGGACGAAATCCGTCGCGAACGTGCTTGCGAACTCTTTGGTGAAGGGTTCCGCTTGGATGACTTAAAGCGTTGGGGCATTGCCCACATCAATCTGACCGGACAAAAACTGGGACACAAGATTTTGGGAACCGCATACGAAACGCAGACAGCCAATGACGCGACTTACTTTGGTGAACCTTGCTACTATCCGGATAAATATCCGTTGCTGTACGGCATCTATGAAGGTACAGGTCCGGACGATCCTGACTACGGCCGTAGCATAGCGACCTTAGCAGGTAACCTGCTTTTCAGCCAGCGTGACTATCTTTCTCCGATACCGCAGGAGCAGATGCGTCTGAACCCTGAACTGAAGCAGAATCCCGGTTGGTAATCCCGCGTATACAAACTCTAACGGATTATAATGCAAAAGTCTCCGTTTGTCCAAAGACAGGCGGGGACTTTCTTTTGCATTAATGTTTCTATTCTCCTATAAAATCCCTATTTTTGTACGGTAATCAATAAAAGGGAACTTATGACACAGTTCACACGCAAAAGATATCCGGTAGGACTGCAGACTTCCTCCGAACTGCGGGAGAAAAACTATGTGTACATCGACAAGACGGCGTATGTCTACGAGATGGCGCACGCTGACGGATTGGATTATTAAGAGGGAAAAATGAATAAAATACAGAATAAGCAAATGCACTATGTTTCATCATTTAAAATTCAATATTAGTTTAATGGCAATGCTGATGTTGTTTGCATCAGCCACATTTGCCCAACAGCAGAATGACTCAATCCGCATCCTGTACATTGGCAACAGCTACACGTATTATCATGACTTGCCCAAAATGGTGCAGTCGATTGCTGCTAATGTAGCTTTGGATTTCCGTATGAAGATTGCCTATCAAGCTTATACTCCCGGAGGCTGTACATTTAAAAGGCATCTGCAACAGCCGGAAGAGATAGCGGCTATTCAGAAAGGAAACTGGGACTATGTGGTGCTGCAGGAGCAAAGTGCGCTTCCTGCCATGCCTACTGAAGTAGTGCAGCGTGAAACCTATCCATACGCCCGTCAGTTAGATAGTCTGGTGCATGTCTATAATCCACGAGCCCGTGTCATTTTTTATATGACTTGGGGACACAAGGATGGTTGCCAAGAAACTCCGGAACACTATCCGCTTATCTCCACCTATCAAGGAATGCAGCACCGTCTCATTACAAGTTATCTGGAAATGACTTATCAAAACAACGCCTGGTGCGCTCCGGTAGGTATGGTATGGCAGAAGGTACGTAACGAACGGCCTTACCAAACGCTGTATTGGCCGGACCGTAGCCATCCTTCCGTCTTGGGAACTTATATAGCGGCTAACACTATTTTCGCGACTTTCTTTCAAAAGCCTTATCAGACCACTTTTACCGCCGGACTGGATGCGGAAATGGCAGAATATGTACAGCAGACTGTTCAGCAAATCGTGTTAGGAAACCGTAAGCTGTTGAACTTGCCGTTTCCTGAAAAGGAAGCCTTATAGGAATGATAGTTTCATTTCATTTATCTTCTTTTTATTCCCATTAAATCTCCTTTGTTTGTACGAATACAGATCTTCCGGATGTACGGTTACTAATTGTACGGTCGAAGGATTAGTGTTCGTGCAAAGGAGACTATTGTGTTGACGTCAGTATAAAAAGACGTGCAAAATAAAAAAAATCTCATTAGCTTTAGGTAGATTTCTTGTCTTAAACGTATAGTTATTATAAAATCATGAATTTGTTGTAATATCAAAAAGTAATAGACAGATGAAAAAATGTTTTTTCGCAGTAAGTTTGATAGCATGGATACTATGCTTACCTTTAGAGGCACAAAACGGGAATAAGGGAAGTCGATTAAATTCTTTCACTCCCGGCACCATTTGGAAAGACAACAACGGAGTGCATATTAACGCTCATGGAGGCGGTATCCTCTATCAGGAAGGAACCTATTATTGGTTTGGAGAACATAAGACAGAAGGCCGGGGTGGCAATGTGGCTCAAGTGGGCGTACATTGTTATTCTTCTACAGATTTATACAACTGGACAGACCGAGGCATAGCTCTTTCGGTCAGCGATGACCCAGCGAGTGATATTGCGAAAGGTTGTATTCTAGAAAGGCCGAAAGTAATCTATAACAAGAAAACGGGGAAGTATGTCATGTGGTTTCATCTGGAGCCGAAAGGCAAAGGCTATGGAGGCGCATTGGTAGGAATAGCCCAGGCAGATGAAGTAATCGGTCCTTATACATTTATCCGAAGCACGCGTGCCACTCCTAAAAGCTGGCCGGTGAATGTGCTTGACCTGCACAAACGTCCGGTTCCTGAGAAATATATGGGAGAAAGAGCGAACTTAGAACCCACTGAGCATCCAGACTCGGTGAATACCTTGGGACGTGATTTCGTGAAAGGACAGCACTCGCGTGACATGACTTTGTTTGTAGACGATGACGGCAAGGCTTATCATATCTGTTCATCGGAATCGAACAGCGTGATACACATTGCGGAACTGACGGATGATTATCTGGACTTTACAGGGAAATGGGTACGTGCGTTTGTGGGTAGAAGAATGGAAGCGCCCGCCATTTTCAAGAAAGACGGATTATACTATTTCATGGGTTCCGGATGCACGGGATGGAGACCCAATGAGGCACGTTCAGCGGTAGCTCCTTCCATCTGGGGACCTTGGACGGAACTGGGTAATCCGTGTGTGGATGCGGATAAGGAAACAACGTATCACTCGCAAAGCACATATTTCCTGCCCGTAGTTGGAAAGGAAGATGCTTTTATCTATATGGGCGACCGCTGGACACCGGAAAATGCCATTGACGGACGCTATATCTGGCTACCGGTAGAGTTCAAAGACGGGAAGTTCATTCTGCATTGGTATGACGAATGGGATTTGTCAGTTTTTGACAAAAAAGAATAGAGAACGAAATAACAACAGAATGGGCTATGAAGGAAATTATATTGATTGTGGGATTATTATTTAGTTTACGTGTTGGTTATGCACAAAAAGTCCAACATCCGGCATTGCTCTATACACCGGAACGCATTACGCAAGTCCAACAACGGATGCAGCATGAAGAAGCGTTGACTAAGGCTTGGAGTGATATTAAACAAGTGGCCGATAGTGAACTGAAACATACACGTTTGGACAAAGCGGATTATTTGTCACTTGCTTATCTCATGACAAAAGAGAATCAATATGCTGATAAACTGAAAGAAATATTGCAGAATGCCATCGAAGCGGAAACATGGGGAAGCAGCGAAATGTTAGCCCGTAAGCCGGTGTGGCGTGGAGATTTAGGTTTGGCGCATAAGGCATATCTTTCTGCTATCGCTTATGATGCCGTGTATCAAAATTTATCGGGAGAAGAGCGGAAACAGATAGCCGAAGGATTGTATCGATTGGCTCTTGAGCCGTTATTGGGTGATTGGTTGTTGGAGCCAACTCGCATTCATTCGCTCAATTCCATGGGGCATAATTGGTGGACTTCCTGCGTTTGCATGGGAGGTATCTTGGCACTAAGTTTACAGAACGAATTGGAATATGCCCGGGAAGGAGCAAAAGCTGTGTATGAGCACTTGCCGGAATGGTTCCACTTTGCTGGTGATGTGCTTCAACAGAAAGCGAAATCATTTGACGAAGCGGGCGGCATGTATGAAAGTTTGAATTACGCCAACTTTGGCATACAAGAAGCGTTGCAGTTTCTCATTGCATGGAAGGCGGCGTATCCCGGCGCATCTCTGCCTGATATTCCTCAATTGGAGAAGCTTCCGGCTTTCTTCGCCCATGTCTCCTATCCGCGCACAGGTATGTTATACAGTATCAACTTCGGCGATAGTCACAAGAACATAACAGCTGAAAGCAGCCTGATGTTGCTTTATGCGTTAGGCATCCGTGACGATAATATGTTGTGGTATATGAATCAAGTAGAGCAAGGGCAACATCGGGACGGGTATTTTCTGAATCGTCCCATGGGATTCCTTTATACTCCCAATCTGTCAAAAGCTCCGGAAGAACCGGATTTGGTGCATTCGCAATTGTTTGCGGACTTCGGTTGGGCTACGATGCGCGATGCATGGTCGAAAAACGCTACAATGCTGGCTGTAAAGAGTGGACATACGTGGAATCACTCTCATGCGGATGTCAATTCTTTTATATTGTTTCATAAAGGCGTGGATATCATTAAGGATGCGGGCAACTGCTGGTATCCCAATCCGGCTTACCGCAATTATTTCTTCCAAAGCGAAGCTCATAACGTTGTGCTGTTCAACGGAAAAGGGCAGAGCCGCGAGCAGCAATATCACGGCTCGATGTTGCGTGGACATCTGCATCATTTGATTGACGGGGGAAACGTAAAATATGTTTTAGCTAATGGCACAGGGCCTGTATCGGACCAATTCAGCCGGAATTTCCGCCATTTTCTGTGGATAGATAATGTGATTTATATGATTGATGACTTGAAGACGCATGAAAACGGAGAATTTGAATGGCTATGGCATCCGGGTGGAGAATGGAAAAAACGGGGGGCGGATGTAACGATAACCCAAGGAGAGGCATCTGTGGTGGTCCGCCCGCTTTATCCCCGTCTCTTGGCTTTGTCCGATTTCGTACATGATTATCCTGAAGATTTGTATTGGGAAGAGATTTCGGCTCCTACAGAAGATTTGAAAGGCACGGAAACTTATTACTCCTTTCACTTACCCGGGAAGTTTGACCGGATAAAGGGACTGACCGCCATTATTTTAAAAGACAGTGTAAATCAAAAAGAGCTTCCATTGATGGAACGCCGAGAAGGCAAGGACTGGATTGGTCTCCGCATTACGTACAAAGGGAAAGTGACGGATTTGTATATCAACCAGTTGGCTGACGGACGCCTGATGCACAATAATTCTTGGATAGATGCTGATGGATGGCAGACGGACGCCTATCTGTTTGCCGTGAGTTATCCCGAAGGAAGCTCCGCGAAAGATTGTGAAGAACTATTCCTCGCATACGGCAGTGCTTTGCGAAAGAATGACATCACCTATTTCTCATCCCTTTCCAAACTGTTCTTTCTCCAAAAGAAAGAGGGGCGGAATGTCAATTTGCGGATTGAAGGACAGCCTTATGTGAATGCAACGTTCCATGTTGAAAAACGTCCTTCACGGCTGAAAGTGAATGGAAAGTCGGCCAACGTGAATTATCAGAATCAATTATTAAAAGTGAGTTATGAAAAATAAGGGAAATATCTCCCGTTATCTTTCGATAGATTTTAGGAATGACATTAAGTAGGAAGTGTGTCTTATCCGTATTAATGGAAAACTAATAAAATAGAATAGAAATGAGACTTATTGGATTAATTGTAGGATTTTTGTATGGTTTATGGATTCAGGCGCAAGATGTAAAGCAACCATGCGTCAACGAATGGGAAAATCCCCTGCGTTATGAATGGAACAAAGAGAAACCGCATGCGGACTTTGCGCTTTATGAAACAGCTGACGATGCAAAGACGGAGAATTATGATTTGTCCCCTTGGTACAAATCGCTCAATGGGACATGGAAGTTCCGCTATGCTCCCTCTATTGAAGAAAGCGTAAAAGATTTCTACCGTACGGATTTGTCGGATGCGGATTGGGACAATATACAAGTGCCGTCCAATTGGGAGTTGCAAGGCTTTGGCGAACCGATTATCCGTAATATCCAATATGTCTTTTCACCTAATCCTCCTTACATTGATGTAGAAAACCCTGTAGGCACCTACCGAACCCGCTTTACTGTTCCTACATCTTGGAAAGAGCGTGTGGTTATACTTCATTTCGGTTCTATTACCGGTTATGCCCGCATTTATGTCAATGGCAAGCAAGTCGGTATGACCAAGGCTTCGAAAACTCCGGCTGAGTTTGATGTCACATCCTATTTGCAAGAGGGAGAGAATTTGCTGGCCGTACAAGTTTATCGTTGGCATGACGGAAGCTATATGGAAGATCAAGACTTCTGGAGGTTAACGGGCATTGAACGGGATGTATATTTGCAAGCCTATCCGAAGCTGACCATTTGGGATTTCTTTTTGAAACCAACTTTAGACGACCATTATAAAAATGGTGTATTTTATGGAGAAATAGATTTACGTGAGTTTGCCGACAACAAAACAAAAAATGGGATACTGACATTGGAGTTGCTGGATAAGTATGGAGAAAAAGTGTTGATCCGTTCGAAGCGTTTCAATGTGCAAAAAAACACGAAAGTTATGTTTGAAGGCATCGTGCGGAACGTCCAAGCATGGAATGCGGAACATCCCTCACTTTATGATTGCGTGTTGACACTGACCGACCAAGCAGGAAATGCGTTAGGAATTACTTCTTATAAAATAGGTTTCCGGAAAATAGAGATTAAAGACTCGAAACTTCATGTCAACGGTGTGCCTATCTATGTAAAAGGAGTCAACCGGCATGAACACAATGACAGCCTGGGGCATGTGCAGACGCTTGAAACGATGATGCACGACTTGAAATTAATCAAGCGGCTAAATATGAATGCCGTGCGTATGTGCCACTATCCCAACCATCCGTTATTCTATAAACTTTGTGATAAATACGGCATTTATGTAATAGACGAGGCTAATATTGAGACGCACGGTATGGGGTCTGTGCCTTATTTCAAAGACACTATTCCCCATCCGGCTTATCGGGAAGATTGGTATGCTGCTCATGTGGACCGCATTAGCCGCATGGTGGAGCGTGATAAGAATCATGCTTGCATCATCGGTTGGTCATTGGGAAATGAATGTGGCAACGGCAAGGTGTTTCATGATGAATATCTTCGTCTGAAGGCGTATGACCCAGGGCGTTTTGTGCAATTTGAACAAGCGTGGGAAGACTGGAATACGGACATCGTATGTCCGATGTATCCCAGCATCGGGCGAATGGAAGCTTATCGCAATTCCGGGAAAACACGTCCTTACATCATGTGCGAGTATGCTCATGCCCAAGGAAACAGCAATGGAAACTTTAAGGACTTGTGGGACATGATTTATGACAGCCCCAATATGCAAGGCGGTTTCATTTGGGATTTCATGGACCAGGGCATCAAAATATGCGCCGAAAAGCAAGACGGACGGACCTATTGGATGTACAACGGAAAACTGGGCGCGCACAAATGGCTGGAGGACAAGCAGGGCGAACTGAACACGGGTACGGATGGCATAATCTCGGCAGATGGCACACCGAAACCGCAAGCCTACGAAGTGAAAAAAGTTTATCAGTATATCCACTTTAAGGAGAAAGATTTGTCTAAAGGTCTTGTTTCCATCCGAAATCTGTACGACTTCACCGATCTTGAAGCGTTTGATTTTCAATGGAAGTTACTCAAGAATGGATGTCCGGTGGACTCAGCCCGGTTTAATGTCCGCTTGAAACCTCATTCCGTCAAGGATATACGTCTGGATTTGCCTATGATACCCCGGGATAGAAATGAGTATTTCTTAAATCTATATGCTTATACACGTACGGCCACGGATTTAGTTCCTTCCGGATACGAAGTCGCAAGGGAGCAATTAAAGCTTGGCGAAGGCGATTTCTTTGCTTTGCATAGGCATTCGCTTCAAGGCACATTGACGTATGAAATGAACGATGGAGTCCTTTCATTTGCCTCCGGACAAGTGTCGGGAAAGATAGATTTAAAGCGCGGTATGTTGTCTGCATACGCTTTGAACGGTCATTCTCCTTTCGTGCAATATCCCGAACCGGCTTTCTGGCGTGCTCCTACAGATAATGATTTTGGCAACAGAATGCCCACTCTTTGCGGAGTATGGCGAACGGCTCACATCAATCGGCAAGTGCTGAATGCATCAGTCGGCACGTTGGGTGAAAGCGGATTGCCCGTACGGATAGAATGGAAACTGACGGATATAGACGTGCCTTATACGGTGGATTACCTGATAGGACATGACGGCTCGCTTACAATTACGGCAAGTATGGATATGACCGGTAAGCAACTTCCCGAATTGCCTCGCTTTGGAATGCGTATGGAGCTGAAGCGTGATTATGAACATTTGGCTTATTATGGGAGGGGACCGCAGGAAAACTATACAGACCGTAATGCCCATACATTCATCGGGTGCTATCAAGATGAAGTGAGCAATCAATATTTTCCGTATCTTCGTCCACAGGAAACGGGCAATAAAACGGATGTGCGCTGGCTGAAGCTACACGATGGGAAAGGATTGGGCTTGAAGATTACGGGGCTTCAACCGCTCGCTTTCTCAGCCTTATATTTCACACCGGAAGATTTGGATCCGGGGCTGACACGTAAGATGCAGCATCAAGTAGACGTTGTCCCTCAAAAAAATATTTTCCTGCATATTGACCTAAAACAGCGTGGATTGGGAGGTGACAACAGCTGGGGAATGTTTCCGCACAAGGAATATCGCTTGTTGGATAAACGATATAGTTATAGTTATAAAATAGAATTAATCGACTGCGGGCTATGAGAAAATATTTATATATTATCGGGCTTATATTAGCAATCTTCCCTTTATGTGCATCTGAGCATCCTCGCATCTATGTGTCAGACTCAGATAAAGTGTCTGTAAAAGAAAAAATTGCATGTCAGCCATGGGCAAAGAGCGTATATCTGCAACTGAAAAGCAAGATAGACCCTTACGTGAAACGGCATGAGACGGAGCCGGAATGGATTGTGTCCCGTCTGGCCATGTATTGGAAAGAGGGGGAACGTTATACGCAATGTTATTTGAAGAAACAGAACTGGGACAGAGGAGAAGGCAATGCTCCTGTGCCTACCGTCCGTATGCCTGGCATGCGAACGTGGAACAAATATGTGAATGTTCCCTTGGAAGGACGTACTCCTTATAACGAGACTGGTGATATGTGGGGAATAGACCGAACTGACCCGGGTGCTCCGAAAACACTGGTCCCGTATAAAGAAAGCGGGCATATGATACGTTCTAATAATGCGGAGATATTAACGTTGGCGGAAGAAGCGGCCTTCTTGTATTGGCTGACAGAGGAAGAAGTGTATGCACGGTTCGCCACGGATATTTTTAATACTTGGCTTTTGGGAACTTATTATATGAATCCGATTCTTGACCCGGAACTTTCTACGGGAGGCAAAGGTGGGTATGAACCGGGAGGTATTTGCGGGTATTATGATTACGAGCAGATTCATGACGACTTAGCCATGCATGCGGCGGTTATCTACGATTTTGCATATAACTATATGTTGGAGCACCCACATCCTCACTTGAAAGAGTTGGGAAAGACATTACCGGAAGTAGCGGGTATTGTCTTTAAACGCTTTATTGATATAGGCTTTGTGCGCGGAGGAAAATCCGGGAATTGGAATGTAAATGGTTGGAACATCATGTTGCGGCCCATATTGGCGTTGGAAGACAACAATGTCTACGCTGACGGGAAAGGACGTTCCTATTATCTGCATTATTTGACGGATGAGACCACTCCTTACCATGACGCTATTTCGGACATAGTGAAAGGATATAATACGGTGACTGGTTTATGGCCGGAATCACCCGGATATGCATTTGGCGTTACGAACATGCTTTTGGACTTTGCTACTCTATTAAGGAAGCAAGGGATAGGCATCATTGCCCAAAATCCCGGATTGCAGAAAGCGGCTATGGCGGTTTTCCCTTGGATGGATTCGAATGCAAACATGATTGTATTCGGTGATTCTCGTGGCGGAGCAGCCAATTTCAGAACTTTTGAAAATTTGCTTGCCTATTATGCTGAAACCCGTAATGAAGAGGGGGTAGCTCAAGTGGCTTCTGCATTAAATGCCGGTATAGAAAGCGGTAAGTACAATCGGGAAACTTCGGACTGGACTGCCTTATGCTCATTTGTTCCGGAAATTCCGGCTGTAGGCAAGTCTACCAAAGAACGGACGTCTTATTCTCCTTTTCATCGGCTGATAACTTTAAGGAACGAGCTGGAGAAAGGAGAACTGATGGCCGTATTGTACGGGGGAAGAAAAGGGTCGCACCTTTCTCCGAACGGACTTGCTTTGCAATTGTATGGATTTGGTTATGCTTTGGCTCCCGATGCTTCCGGATATGAGTCATATTGGAGTAAGGATTACAGCTATCATCAATCAGCTACCGGCAGCAATACTATTTTGCCGGGTTATGCAGAGGGAGAAATCAAAGTACATCTTATGGAACCTTCTGTAGATTCTCTTTCGTTTGTTAATCAGACTGCATTGAATCTTTTCATCAATATAGCTGATGTGGAAGCGGGGGAGAAAAGGAGGCTTGTCGCTTTGGTAAAAACGGGACAGGATAAGGGCTATTACGTAGATATATTCCGCTCTGACTTAGCGGACAACGATTATTTGTTTCATAACGTTGGCACTTCCTTGCAATTAAAGGATGCGGCAGGAATCTCTTTGCCTATGGAACCGGTATCCGTTTGGGATAAGAAATATGCCATCGGCTACGATTGGTTTAAGAACATCTGGCGAGCATCTTACTCTGACGATTTTAAGGCGATTTGGAATGTCAATGATTCTTTATCCATGAATATGTGGATGGCAGGAGGGCGCGGACGTGAACTATATGTTGTGGAAGCTCCTTATACAACTTTATTGAAGGGACTAACGCCAAATAATGTAAGTGTCGCTCCTTCGTTTACCCCGACATTAATAGTGCGCCAAGAAGAGGTTAATGCTTGGGACTCACCTTTTGTAGCCGTATTTGAGCCGGTAAAAGGAACTGCGCAAGTTCGTGGTATAAGATGTTTAGACGCCGATAAGGAAAAACTGATATTGAATATTTCTTCTGAGAACGAGCGGGAAGATTATTTGTTTAGTGCGACAGATTCGTCTATCTCTTTCCTGAAAACGAAAGACATGCGTTTCCAAGGAAGTTTTGGGCTGGCTACAGAACAAGGCGGGAAGGTGGAACAATTATATATGGTGAACGCCTGTCTGTTTGAGACTTCCGAAATTACGATAATGTCCGAAGTCCCTATTTCGGCATCTGTCTATAAAAAGGATGGGGAGTGGAAATTTTCTTCAACGGCTCCTATAACAATTGTGGCGGGAGATAAGACTTATAAATTAAATGGTGGATATGATTTATCCATCGAATAATCAGTAGGTGGTTGCCCGTTGAAAGGTAACCACCTACTTGATTTTTACTTACTGAACGTCACATCCTCCACATGCTCGCCGATGAAGAAGCGGGCCATGTCGCCGGTCTTGTACCAGGCGGGCTTACCCGGCATGTCGTCTGAAATAACCGTACCGTTGATGCGGAGGTTCTCGAAGCGGATGTTTCTGACCATACGGTCACGGTCGTAACCGATGATGTGTGAGAGTTCGGCATTATGTCCGTTGTACGTGATGTTCTTGAAAAGCACGTCTTCGATGCCCCGTCCCGGTGCCTTGCAGTATTTCTTGTTGTAGAAGATGCGTATGTTGACCAGTTGCCCCCGACGGAAATCTTCCACCCGGATGTCTTCAAAACGGACGTTGCGCACCAAGTTATTGTCTCCCGCATTGATGGCCATGCAACCCTGATAGTCCACTTGCATTTCGCTGTGGTCCAGAATATCGATGTTCCGGTAAGTCAGGTTCTCCATTATTTCGAACTTGCCCGGGTCGCCGTGTAGGCCGATGAAGATGGGATGAGCCACATCGGCCCATAGCGTGGAGTTTTGCATGGTGATGTTCCGGCATCCGCCTGAGTGTCCCAAGCGGGTGGCATAAACGGTGGTGCAATCATCGGAGTTGCGGCAGAACACGCCGTCGAACAGTACATTGTTGCTGGCGAACACGTTCATTCCGTCCCCCCATCCGTAAGAACTGATGGCTTTCACGTTGTGGATATAAACACTATCCGACTCACCCGTAGGGCATTGGGTCGTAATGACGCCTTCCACTTCTACGTTGCGCGACCGGGTGATAGTGACTCCTGCTCCCCGTCCTTCCGGATGTACGATGCCTCGTCCCAAAATCTTCACGTCATGTACACCGATAGCCCGGACACAGCCTCTGACCACGGCTCCTCCCGCAATGTAGACGGTCGTACCGGAAGGAACGTTCAACGTATCTCCCGGCAGTTGGTGCAAGCCCGGCGCGAAATAGATGAGTTCTTTCGTGCTTTTAGCTTTTTGAGGTTTATTGGCATCAATGGGATTGGCAAACAGATGCAGGTTGCTGAATATCTTGCCGTTTACTTCTACGGACAGGTTACGCGGACGGTCCAACTTAAAACGCAACGTACAACCTTCTACTTGGGGAACTATCTCGTAAGAAAGGGGACGCACACGGGCAGTCTCTATCGTTTCATTGGCGGTGACTTCCACTTCCACCTCCCCGTTGAAGTCAAAGTAAGCCAACGAAGCCTTCCGCACGTTGTGTTTGGCGTTCTTCACTTCGTCCACCTTAACCGCGTACGTGTCTACGTCCTTCCACTCACCTCCCGTCAACCGTACTTTAACGCTGAAGTCCTGTTTCATTTCTACACCTTGCGGGGCAGGATACGTGACGAGTTCCTGCGCCCGGCTTGTCGTTGCGATTCCTGCCACGAACAGGAATGTCGCTTGGATAATTGTCTTTAGTCTCATATTAAAATAGTATGTTTATATATATTCCTTTATAAATACGATTATCTCTTCAAAGATACTCATTCTGTTGATAGAATTATTGTTCCTTATCAGTTGTTTCTACAAGATTATTTTTACCTTTGTGCAGAATATAGGAAATATAATTTGGCAATATGACTTTAGAACCATTAATCACTTTATTTGCAGTAATGCTTGTTATTGGCATCGGCATTCTTATATGGATGAACACCAAAGCCGGAAAGAAGTGGCTTGCCAATCTGTAATTTAGAATTTGCTTGATACTGGAAAAGCAGAAGAAGTGCATGTAGAAAATGCTTCTTCTGCTTTTTTGTGATATCCGTTGAGTATTCTTCCCTTTCTCTTCGTATTCTTGGTAAAAACAGGAGTGAGTATGAAACAGAAACTTTACATCACATTGGCATGCCTTGCTTTGTCCGGCGTGTCATTGGCCCAATCGGTTTATCCGGGGCAGCATAAAGAGAAAATAAGGAAGGAAGTTACCGCACCTATGCAGGTCGAAGGTTTTGACTTGAAAGACGTGTGTCTGCTCCCAAGTCGTTTCCGGGATAACATGGAGCGTGATTCGGCTTGGATGGTATCCATTAGTACCGACCGTTTGCTTCACAGTTTCCGTACCAATGCCGGAGTGTACGCCGGACGAGAAGGAGGATACATGACTGTGAAGAAGCTGGGCGGATGGGAATCGTTGGATTGTGAGTTGCGCGGACATACTACGGGACACTTGTTGTCTGCTTACGGACTGATGTATGCCGCTACAGGTAGCGAGGTGTTCAAGTTGAAAGGAGATAGTCTGGTCAACGGGCTGGCCGAAGTGCAGCAGGCATTGGGTAGCGGCTACTTGAGCGCTTTCCCGGAGGAACTGATTAACCGCAACATACGGGGGACAAGTGTATGGGCACCATGGTACACGTTGCACAAACTGTTTTCCGGATTGATAGACCAATATCTATATGCTGATAACCAACAGGCTTTGGAGGTAGTAAAACGCATGGGTGACTGGGCCTGCAACAAGTTGAACCCCTTGGACGAGGCTACACGCCGCCGCATGATACGCAATGAGTTCGGAGGTATCAATGAATCTTTTTACAATCTCTACGCCATTACGGGCGATGAACGCTACGAGTGGCTGGCGCGTTATTTCTACCACAACGATGTCATAGACCCGCTGAAAGAGCAACGGGATGATTTGGGCACCAAACATACCAATACATTTATTCCGAAAGTATTGGCCGAAGCACGCAATTACGAACTGAACGGGAGCGAGGACAGCAGGCAAGCTACGGATTTCTTCTGGCATACGATGATAGCCCGGCACACCTTTGCACCGGGATGCAGCAGTCAGAAGGAACACTTCTTCGACCCCGCCCGCTTCTCGGAATTCGTCAACGGTTATACGGGCGAGACTTGCTGTACGTACAACATGCTGAAACTCTCCCGACATCTCTTTTGTTGGACTGCCTCTCCCGATGTTGCCGACTATTACGAACGGGCGCTCTACAACCATATCCTTGGGCAGCAAGACCCTCAATCGGGTATGGTATGCTACTTCCTGCCTTTACTTAGCGGAGCGCACAAAGTGTACAGCACGCCCGAAAATTCCTTCTGGTGCTGCGTGGGCAGCGGGTTCGAGAGTCACGCCAAGTATGGCGAGGGCATTTATTACCACAACGACCGAGGTATCTACGTAAACTTGTTCATTCCGTCTCAGGTAACTTGGCGGGAGAAGGGACTGACTTTGGTACAGACAACCCGTTTCCCTGCCGAGGAAACTACTACGCTTACTCTTCGTGTCGACAATCCGGTACATACCATTCTCTATTTGCGTTATCCCTCATGGAGCGGCAAACCGGAAGTACGGGTCAATGGCAAGAAACTGAAAGTACGCCGGGAAGCCGGTTCTTATATAGCTGTTGAACGTTCTTGGAAGGATGGGGATAAGGTTGAGGTGCGTTATCCCATGTCACTCCGTCTGGAACGTACACCGGACAATCCCGGCAAGGCCGCCGTGCTCTATGGTCCCATCGTGTTGGCGGGCGAGCGGGGCACGGAAGGCATGGAAGCACCTGCCCCTTTCTCCAATCCGAAGCTTAGCAATGATTATTATACGTATAACTATCACGTACCGGTCGATTTGAAGACATCTTTGTCTTTTGACGAACGCCATCCGGAGCGCAGCTTGCAACGGAAGAATGGGACATTGGAGTTTACCACTCCGCAAGGCGATGTGCTTCGTCCGCTTTATGACCTGCATCGGCAACGTTATGTCGTTTACTGGGATTTGATGAAATAATGGCATAGAATATGAAAAAACTCGTAATTATCACCCTGCTGCTTTGCCTGTATGGATTAAGAGGCAAAGCCCAGGAAACCGAATGGCAATGGATGGTGGAGATACCCTCCGTCCTGTCGGGAGAAACGAACGCCCATCCGCAGGCATTCCTATGGATACCGCCTACGTGTGAGCAAGTGAAAGCAGTTGTAGTGGGACAACACAACATGTGTGAGGAAACCTTGTTCGGGAATGCCGTGTTCCGTCAAAAGATGGAAGAGGCCGGTATGGCATTGGTGTGGATATCGCCCATCCTGGATTTTCCATGGGATGTAACGAACGGATGCAACGACGCTTTGCTGGGCGCGTTAGATGACTTGGCGGACGTGAGCGGCTATACGGAACTGAGGTTTGCCCCCATCGTGCCGTTGGGACATTCGGCCATGGCCACGTTCCCTTGGAACTTCGCTGCTTGGAATCCTGAACGCACCCTTGCCGTTGTTTCCTATCACGGAGACGCCCCCCGCACCAACCTGACCGGATACGGAGGCGCTAACTTGGAGTGGGGACGCACCCGCAACATCGACGGCATACCGGGACTGATGGTGGAAGGCGAATACGAATGGTGGGAGGCCCGTGTAAACCCCGCCTTGGCTTTCCGCATGATGTATCCGGAGAGTTGCATCTCTTTTCTGTGCGATGCCGGACGCGGGCACTTCGATGTGGCCGACCGTACGGCGGAATACATCGGCCTCTTCCTGCAGAAAGCCTTGGCTTGGCGTCTGCCTGACGACTGGAAAGGGACAACTCTCGCATCGCTTCGCAAGGTCAATCCCCGTGAAGGCTGGTTGGCCGAACGTTGGCGCACCGGTACTGTCGAACCGCAGGGTGAAGTGCGCACGGCACGTCTCCGCCGCCAGCCCCGACGCGCCAAGCCCGCTCCTTACAATGAATACAGGGGCGACCGCCACGATGCCTTCTGGTATTTCGACCGGGAAATGGCCGAACGGACCGAAGCCATCTACCGGCAAGACCATGACATGCTTCCGCAATACTTGGGCTTTGAGCAAAAGGGACGTTTGCTAAAGCACGACCCGGAAGCGCACGTCACCTACGCCGCACCCTTCCGCCCGGAGGCCGATGGCGTCACGTTCCATCTGAAAGCCGTTTACACCGATAGCCTGAGGACATCGTATGCCTCGTCTCATTCCGCGTCCGCCCCGCGCATCGAGCGCATCTGCGGGCCGGTCCGTCCGATAAACGACACGACTTTCGCGCTGAGCTTCTATCACATGGGAACCAATAACGCGAAGCGGACGGGGAAAATTACCCTTGTCGCCACCTCCGACGGGGACGACCGGTATAAGCCCACCGTACAGGAACTGGATATACACGTACCCTACCCATTGACCGAAGGCCGCAGGCAGAGCATCCTGTTCCCCAGTCTGGAAGATGTGCCCGTAGGCACTCCTTCCATCACTTTGCACGCCGAGTCCGACCGCGGCTTGCCCGTTTCTTACTACGTCAAGCAAGGTCCGGCGGAAATCCGTGGCAATGAACTGGTCTTTACCCCGTTGCCTCCCCGCGCCAAATTCCCGGTGAAGGTGACGGTTGTGGCATGGCAATATGGCTTGCCCGGCAAGGTGCAGACAGCCGAACCGGTGGAGCGTTCCTTCTATTTGTATCGCAAATGAAAGGACAGTGCGTCACTTAACAAGGCTGATTGTCGGACTTGGCACTGTTAACTGACGGACTTAACCTATCATCATCCCGGATGATGATACCCATCATCGTACATGATGATAGTCATCATCGTACATGATGGTATGTCAAGTCCGTCAGTCAACCACGCTAAGTCCGACAGACAATAGCGTTCAGTGTAGCATTAAAAAATGTTCAATGGTTGAGTAAAACAGAAGATTGGTTCGTATTAAGGAACAAAAGGATTATTTTAATAGGTATGAAAAAAATATTTTTCTGGTGCGGGATGTTGCTAAGCGGCCTCCCGCTGATGGCGGACAACGCCGATGTGTGGAAGCTGGCCTCACCCGGCGGCACGCACGAAGCGACGTTCCGCCAAGTCCGGACGACAGATGATGTAAACGAGGTGCGCTACAGCGTCAGCTTCCAAGGCCGCCCTGTGGTGACCGACTCGCGTGCCGGATTGGAGATGGATAACTGGGTGTGGGAGATGGCGATAGGCATGCGTCAGTTGGAGCAGCCTGCCAGCTGGATGGACCTGCTGGAGGTGGACTCTGTGGTGACTCATCCTTTGGTGGACCGGACGTGGACGCCCCTCTACGGGGAACGCGGTGCGGTGCGCGACCGTTACAACGCGGCTACGCTGTATCTCTCCCGAAAGGACGACTCCGATTATCGGCTGAACATCGAGGTGCGAGCCTACGACGAGGGCATAGCTTTCCGTTATTTCCTGCCGGAACACCCCAACGCGTTGTTCCATAAGGTTGTAGGCGACCTGACGGAATACACCTTCCCCGCCGGGACCATGGCGTGGAGCGAGAAGTGGGCGCAGGCACGTTTCGACTATCTGCCCGTGGACAGCTTGAAACGTCCCGTGGAGCGTGCCTTGACGTTGGAACTGCCCGACGGCACGTGGGCGGCATTGGCCGATGCCGATGTGGACGATTGGTGCCTGACCAAATTCCGTGCCTCGGCAGACAAGCCCCATACGCTGACTTCGGTGATGTACAGCCCGGTGGACCTTGTCACCTACTACGCCACGCCTTGGAAGGTCATTATGGCGGCGGACAAGCCCGGCGATTTGCTGGAGCATAACGACATCCTGCTGAATTTGAATCCGCCTTGCGAGATAGCGGACGCTTCCCAATGGGTGAAGCCGGGCAAGATTATGCGTGAGACGACCATCACGACCGAAGGCGCGTTGCAGACTATCGACTTCTGCGCGGCGCACAACATACCCTATATGCTCTTCGACTGGCAATGGTACATGCCCTGCACCTCGCACGATGGGGACGCCACGAAGGTGGTAAGTAAGCTCGACATGCCCCGTGTTATAGCCTATGGCAAGGAGAAAGGGGTAGGCGTCTGGCTCTATGTCAACCAACATGCCCTGGTGAAGCAGGCGCGCGAGTTGTTCCCTTTGCTGCACGAGTGGGGCGTGGTGGGCGTGAAGTCCGGCTTTGTGCAGTATGCCAGCCATCGGTGGGCCACGTGGCTTCACGACTTAGTGCGCCTGGCGGCAGACAATCACCTGCTGATGAACATCCACGATGAGTTCCGTCCTTCCGGTTTCAGCCGCACCTATCCCAACCTGCTGACCCAGGAAGGCATCTGCGGCAACGAGGAGTTTCCCGATGCTACGCACAACACCATCCTGCCCTTCACCCGCATGATAAACGGCGCGGCGGACTACACCATCTGTTACTATGACAAACGGTTGAAGACCACTCATGCCCATCAGTTGGCGGCTTCGTTGATGTTCTACAGCCCGTTGCAGACCATCTTCTGGTACGACCGTCCGTCCTTCTACCAAGGCGAGCCGGAGATAGAGTGGTTTGAAAACCTGCAGACGGTGTTCGATGACTCCCGCGTGTTGTCCGGCGCTCCCGGCAAAGGTATCGTTATGGCACGGCAGAAAGGTGCGGAATGGTTTGTCGGCGCACTGACCAATAATGAAGGTTCAAAGGAGACCATTGACCTGTCCTTCCTCGACAAAGACATGAAGTATAAAGCATACATTTATACCGATGGTGGAGAGAAGATAAAGACCCGCACCCAGGTGAAGTGTTCCTATAAGCTGGTGGATGCTTCGCAGACCCTTTCCTTCGACTTAAAGCCGAGCGGTGGGGCGGCTATCCGCTTGGTTCCCGCAACGGATGGAGACACAAAAGGATGGAAGAAATACAAAGGAGAAACATTATAAAAACAGAATACAGTCATGAGTATAAGAAATTGGATAGCCGGAGCGGGACTCCTTTTGTTGTCGGCCTGTTCTTCCGGCGAGCAAGGCTTTGAGGAAGAGGCGTTGCGATATTGCGACAATCAGGTGCGCCGCACGTTGGCCGAACTGAAAGAAGTAGGCGGAGGCAGCATTGATTACACCATGATGCCCCGTAACATTGCGGACAGCCTGACGGTGTGGCATTGCCGCAAGGCGGTGAAAGAAGAGTGGTGCAGCGGCTTCTGGCCCGGCATTCTGTGGTACGATTATGAAGTGACGGGCGATGAGGCCATCCGGCAGGAGGCCGAGAAGTTTACGGAGTCACTGGAGTTCCTGTCCCACACACCGGCTTACGACCACGACTTGGGCTTCCTGGTGTTTTGCAGCTATGGCAATGGTTATCGGCTGACGCACAATCCGGCCTACAAGCAAGTCATCCTGGACACGGCCGATTCGTTGGCTACTTTATACCGTCCTGTCGTGGGAACCATTCTCTCCTGGCCGCGTAATGTCGGGATGTTCGGAGGACACAACACCATCATGGACAACATGATAAACCTGGAGATGCTGATGTGGGCATCGAAGAACGGAGGCGATCCTTCACTGGCGGACATAGCCATCTCCCATGCCGACAAAACGATGCGGCATCAGTTCCGTGAGGATTATACGTCATACCATGTGGCGGTCTACGATACGTTGACGGGAGACTTTATCAAAGGCGTGACCCATCAGGGCTATGCAGACAGCACCATGTGGGCACGCGGACAGGCTTGGGCCATTTACGGCTATACGATGATGTATCGGGAGACGGGGCTGACCCGCTATCTGGACTTTGCGCAGAAAGTGACGGATGTGTACCTGCAACGCCTTCCGGAAGACTACGTACCCTATTGGGATTTCGATGCGCCGGGCATTCCCGATGCGCCTCGTGACGCTTCGGCTGCGGCAATTGTGGCTTCCGCCTTGTTGGAATTAGCTGGTTATGTTCAAGGGGAGAAAGGCGCCGGATATAAAGAAGCTGCTATAAAGATGCTGCAATCGCTTAGCTCGGAAGCATACCAAAGCCGTACGAGCAAGCCTTCGTTCTTGTTACATTCCACCGGGCATTGGCCATGCCACTCGGAAGTGGATGCTTCCATTATCTATGCGGACTATTACTATATAGAAGCATTGTTGCGACTGAAAGCGTTGAACGGGAAGTGAAATCAGGAAAAGACGCGGTTCATCTGATATTCCAAAGAGGATCATCCTATATGGCGGAGAGGATCATCCTCTTTTGAAAATAGGATAATCCTCTTTTGCAAATAGGATCATCCTCTTTTGCACGGGGTATCTTGTAAAGTCAGCAAGCTGCGTTGGCAGAGTCAGCAATCTGTGTTTCCCGGTCATCCGGCCCTTCCTGTCGGATTGTCCGTCCCGTGTCCCCTTTATATATATAATATGGTGTGCCCTGGCCTTCCCCTTTTCCTTGCCGTTTAAAATCCGCTGTTTTTATTCCGCTGAAAATCAACGTCTTGATAAAAAAGGTATAAGAAACCCTTTAAAAAAGTCCCCGTACGGTTTGCCGTTATGGGAAAAGTGCGTACTTTTGCACCCGCTTTCGGGAACGGAAGCGGCGCTCCTTGGAAGTTTTGAAAAAAAACTCGGTGAAAAGTTTGGAAGTAAAGTAAGAAAGTCCTTATCTTTGCGTCCGCTTTCCGCGAAAAGGGGGGCTTTATAGGGAAGCGTTCTATGACAAGGCTTAGATATAAATGATACAGTAGTAGTACAAGGGAATTGGCCTTATGATAATAAGGTGTAATTCCGCGAGAAACCGTCAATACTTGGATAAAGTATAAGAAGGACTGTGCCGGGAAAGACATATTTATGATAAAAGAGATTCTTACAATGAAGAGTTTGATCCTGGCTCAGGATGAACGCTAGCTACAGGCTTAACACATGCAAGTCGAGGGGCAGCATGGTTGGAGCTTGCTCCGACCGATGGCGACCGGC
>CASGED010000086.1 GCA_949300425.1 uncultured Bacteroides sp. | reverse complement strand
CTATTTCTCTAATCCGCTTTGGAACGCTTTTCAGCCCTCAGCCCTATTTCCGTAATTTTCTCCTAACTGCTTAAATCTCAATTCCTATTGCGTTAATCTGCTGATTTTGTTCGATTATTCCAGCGATATTTCGTAATTTTGTACATTTACTTACAGCTCTGCCTGTTTGTGTTAATTAACGGCAATAATGCAAGTTTTTGTTGTATTTTTCATATATTTACGCAGAATGCAAAAATCAAGGGCTATGAAACAGTTTTTTTATTTAATCGGGTTTATTGCAATATTCACAATAAACAGTTGTGATAGTGCAATCAGTGAAATGGAACATACTTCGAAAGAAGTCAATCTACGTAGTCT
Source organism: uncultured Bacteroides sp. (assembly GCA_949300425.1). Taxonomy (GTDB): domain Bacteria; phylum Bacteroidota; class Bacteroidia; order Bacteroidales; family Bacteroidaceae; genus Bacteroides. The sequence goes on along the minus strand of CASGED010000086.1, from coordinate 79,063 downwards.
GAATTCTACTTGTAGCGGCTTTGGTGTTGCTTGTCTGCTAAATAGCTCCTATGATTCACACCCCAATTATTAATTCTTATCGCCATGAAAAAATTAGTTCCAATCGCAATAATCGTATTATTGCTACAAGCCTCTTGCATGGCTTTCGGGCAAGAAAGCGTGAAGCTATTCAACAATACGGGAAACGAAGAAATGTTTTCAGAAGCTTATTACTATGATGAGCCTATTGATCAGCTAAATTACCATTTTCATAGCAGTGACGGTAGCCTGTATTGGGGAGCTGGAATGGACATTGACCCTACAAGGAAGTATAGTACAACCATGACCAAACAAGAAAGGCAGTTTACAGATGTTTTAGGCGAGTTCCTTACCCATAGGGACAGTGTACGGATACAGGTAACGTTGGCGGACAAGTACAGCCCCGTGTGGATTCTTTTGTACTTGAAAGACGAATTGGAAGCCCGCGGCATCACGGTTGACTATCCCGCCACGGGGGAACAACCTGCCGATTACTTGGTCGAAATCAGTTCCTGCCAATGGCATTGCCAACTCAGTTCGCTCCGGGTGAAGAAAAGAAGGTATACCGGGAACTACCGCTTGGGATACGAGGTGAAATGGAAGGAAAAAGATGCGAAGAGTACGGTTTCCACCGAAAGCGAGACCCAAGAGCAGATGACCTGCGAATGGGAGCACAAACACAAGGCGGAAATGGATGAAATACCGAACCTGTCCGTTTCCTTGGAAAAGCTTTGCCAGCAAATAGCCAAGGAGAAAGCCGAACAAATAGCGTCTGCCTTGAAAAAAGAGGGATGAATCTCAGTGATTCTGAATGTCTAATAAAAGAAAGAAATTATGAAAAAATTAGTTCCAACCGCGATAACTATGTTATTGCTACAAGTCTCTTATATAGTGTTCGGGCAAGAAAGTGTGAAGCTGTTCAACAACACGGGAAACGAAGAAATATTTTCGGAAGCTTATTATTATGATGAACCTATGCTTCAGTTCAATGGTTATAATTCAACCTATAACGGTGGATATTGGAGAAATGGTCAGGACTTTGATCCAACCAACAACTCCACCCTTTACTCTACCGAACAAACAATGCAAGTAACGAATAGCTTAAGTGAGTTACTTGTCAACAAGGACAGCGTACAGGTACAGGTAACGTTCGCAGACAAATACAGTCCCGTCTGGATCCTTCTGTACTTGAAAGACGAATTGGAGGCCCGCGGCATTACGGTTGACTATCCCGCCCAAGGGAATCAACCTGCCGATTACTTGGTAGAAATCAGTTCCTGCCAATGGCATTGCCAACTCAGTTCGCTCCGGGTGAAAAAAAGAAGGTACACCGGGAACTACCGCATAGAGTATGAAGTGAAATGGAAAGAAAAAGGCGCGAAAGAAACGGTTACTACCGAGAGTGAGACCCAAGAACAGATGACCTGCGAATGGGAACACAAGCACAAGGCGGAAATGGAGGAGATACCAAACCTGTCCGTTTCCTTGGAAAAGCTTTGCCAACAAATAGCCAAGGAAAAAGCTGAACAGATAGCAGCCGCCTTGAAAAAAGAGGCATCAGCAGAGTAGCCGTAAATGTTTGTTCAGAGAGGATCATCCTCTTTCCAATATAGGATTATCCTCTTTTGAATATAGGATTATCCTCTCCGGCGAAGAAGATAATCCTATATTTTTCCTTTGCCTTAGCAACAAATTCATTAAACGGGTCAGCCCGAAAACCCGGTTGCAATAAACGGTTACAGAGAAACAGCCAAGTTCGATATCTAAGTTCTGCTGACTTTGTAGACACAATACATTCGTGTTAAAAAGGCAGTAGTACTGACTTTGCCAACGCAGTAGTACTGGCCTTGTCAATGCAGTAGTACTGGCTTCGTCAACGCAGCTTGCTGACCTTGCCGAGACAGCTTACTTACTTTGCCAAGACAGCTTACTTATTTTACAAAGACAGCTTGCTGACTCTTACAACCGGGTTTTCGGACTATCCCCAACAAATTCATTAAACCTGCTTCTTCGGTAATTGGTAAATCATCAGCACCGGATTGCCACCCTCTTTTATATCCTTATAGATACGGGCTACTTCCTCACCCAATTTAGTCTTAGGCAGTTTGCCGTATGCAACCGGCTTCAATTGAAGCGGATAATAAATCTGTACGAGCTTATCCGTCCCCGTCACGGGTAAATAATTTATCGACATCACTCCGAGACCTGTATTTATAACACCGCAATTCATCAGCTTTCGCTCCTTCCTATCTAACAAAAACATCCAAGGATTCGTTCTGAAAATCAAGTAGTCCTCGTTCGCGACAACGTCCCTCATCGCATAAACAAATTTTTTATCGGTACACATATCCATAAAATTATCGTTCCCGATTCCTTCTTCGATTAGTTCATTAGGAAGCCCCATTAGCCCGAAATCTATCGTATAACAAGGATGGGGCATACCGTCCTTGATGGTGTAAAGTGTATAATCAAGTGGTTCAGTGAAAAACACTTCGCTACTATTCGTAAGATAGCGTCCGGTGCCATATCTGATGCCGTCTCCCTTTTCTTGCCTTTCCCTTACCACAGGATTTCCATTAGGTTGAGGTAAAATCCGTTCTGCTCCGCTTTGCTCATCAAAGATATTTATCTCCCCTTCGCCTTTCTCCCGCCTTTCATAAAGACAGAAGCCCTGTTCTAACGAAGCGAAACTGTCCCAATTCCGAGTCAAAGCCTGCTCTTTCTCCAATTTGCCATCGTATGTATAATACCGGATTTTGGAAGGCGTATTACACAGCACGGCCAGCGAACCATTATGTACGGTTATATCACTTAAGCCACCATATTCTTTGGAGCCGTTGCTAACATCCTGAATGATGTTCACAAGTTTACCATCAGTGAGGTAAATAAAAATTTTCGATAGTCTTTTATCCAAAAGGAACAGCGTATCGCCACTCATGGTTACAGCATCGATATAACGAATGGGGGATTGCTCCATTGTCTCCAACGGGACAAGGCTTACTTGAGAAAAGAAGCTATCCGACAAATTGAACCTTTCTCCCGCAAACGAGACGAGTTCACCTTTCTGAGCATTCTGCTCACTTCCTTCTTTACAGCCCACAAAGAGCATACAGAAGAAAGATGCTAAAATAAATACATTTCCTTTCATGATTCAAATCTTATTTCATTAAACACGCTTCTTTGGCAATTGGTAAAACAACAACACCGGATTGTCCTCCTCGTCAATTTCATTATAGATACGGATTACCTCCTCACCCAGTTTGTTTTTGGGGAGTTCATCTCTCTTTATCACGTCCTCCAACTGGGATTTAAAGCGATAAGCCGGATAAACCTGTACCAACTTCTCCGTGCCGCTTACGGGTAAGTAACCAAAATCGTACAAATGTAAATCGTTCTTTATCATACCGCAACTCATTAACTTCTTTTCTTTTCGGTCCAAGATAAAAATCCACGGGTTCGTCTTAAAGAGCAGGTAATCTTCATTGGCCACAATATCCCTAATAGTATAAATATATTTTTCTTCATCACATGATTTCAAGAAATCATCACTTTCCAATTCGAGTAGTTCATCGGGGAGAGATTGTTTTCCGAAATCGAGTGTATAACAAGGATACGGTTTCCCTTCCTGAATGGTATAAATCGTGTAATCAAATGGCCAAGTGAAAAACACCTCATCGCTATGTGTTAAAAATCTTCCTCTACCATAACTTAAGGTATTTCCTCTCTCTCTCGCTTCCCTTGCCACAAACCTCCCGTCAGGTTGAGTCAAGATGTTTCCTTTGCCATTCCGTTCCTCAAAGATGTTTAGTGTTCGTTTCCCCAATGCGCCTCGTCTATATAGGCAGAAGTTATCTCCCAAAGAAGCGAATGTCCCCCAATAGTCGGTCAATCTCTGCTCTTTGACGAACTCGCCATCATAGGTATAGTACATGATTTTGGTAGGTGCATCACACAACACGGCTAATGCACCATTATGTACGTCAATGTCGACTATACGGCTATATTCTTTCGGACCGTTACCGATGTCTTCAATGACGTTAACAAGTTTCCCATCTGTGAGGTAAATAAAAACCTTTAGCTGTCTTCTATCCAAAAGGAACAAGGTATCACCAACCATAGAAACAGCATCGATGTCGCGGATTAACGCCTGTTCCGTAGTTTCAAGTGGCACAAGACTGATTTGAGCAAAGAAGGTTTCATCCAATTTGAATGATTCTTCCGAAAATGGGATAACCTCAACTTTCGGAATTCTACGTTCATTTCCCCTATTACATCCAGCCATTAATAAGCCGAAAATGGAGACTATTATTAATATAATCTTTCTCATACTTACATATTTACACCTTAGTGGAAAATTGTTGCAAAAAGGTAATCGCCTTAAATTTAAATTTCGACACCTACATCCTTAAGTTCTTTTTCACTCATAATTACAGAATTTATATCACCTTGATAATTTCCAGACACACATGGAATTTGTCCCGTCCCGCTACATATCACAATCGTAGTGGGCGTTTTTGAAACGTAGAAAAATCTTTCACCATCTAATTCAAAAGCTATGCCATTGACAATATACTCGTAGACATTTCTAACTTTTCTACTCTTTCTACCTGGTCCCTCTCCCTCAAAGGGATCTTCCGGGAATACACCGCTCCATGAGTACATTGATAAAACAAACTCATTAATCCCCTGTTGCTTTTGCAAAGAAATCTTCAAGTTATACACACTAATTGTAAGAAATACAACCGCTAGCACAACCAATCGCCATACATGTTTCATAAACAAAAAAATTAAATATTAATAAGTATACAACTTTGAATAATAAAATATTGGATATGAAGTCCAGTTCCACTGTTTATTTTATAGCACTATCCCGGAAGTAAGTACAACAAGAGTTTACCCCCGATACACTCCCATTTTCTATACCAATATTGTTGATTATTTATAGTATTAAGTTTATTCATACGAACTTATAGGTAACCAATCGCCCTATATTCTTAGCACAAAACACATCCTTGTTTAATTTAATGGAACAATCTCATTTTCACCTTTCTTCGGGAGTTGGTAAAACACCAACACCGGATTGTCCTCATCCTCTATCTCATTAAATATACGAGCAGCTGCTTTACCCAATTGGGTTTTAGGCAATTTATCTTGCTGAATCACACTTTCCAATTGAGATTTAAAAAGAGAAACCGAATAGATTTGCACCAACTTTTCACTCCCATTTACAGGTAAATAACGAAAATTATACAATCCCAACCCATTCTTTAGCATCCCGCAACTCATTAAATTCCGTTCTTTTCTGTCTAAAATGAAAAGCCACGGGTTAGTTTTAAAGAATAAATAATCTTCATTTGCCACAATGTCTGCTATATTATAAATGTATTTTTTCTTATCACATATTCTTAGAAACTCATTATTACTTATTTCTTCTTTAAGTAGTTCATCTGGAAGTGTTTGTGCCCCAAAATCTATTGTATAGCATGGATGTGGCTTACCATTTTTAATTGTATAAATGGTATAGTCAAAAGGCCAAGTAAAAAAGACATCATGAGTATGAGTCAATAGTTTTCCTGAACCATAAGTAATTATGGTTCCAACTGATTTTGCTTCTCTTGCCACAAATCTTCCATTAGGCTGCGGCAGAATGGTCTCAATGCCGCCTAACTCATCAAAAATATTTATCGTTCGTTCTCCTAATCTACCAGACCTGTATAGGCAAAATCTCTTTCCTATTGATGCGAAACATTCCCAATAGTCGGTCAAGCTTTGTTCTTTGACGAATTTACCATCATAGGTGTAATACATAATTTTGTAAGGGACATCACACAGCACAGCCAACGAACCATTATGCACAGTAATATCACTTATACTACTATATTCTTTGGGGCCATTACCAATATCTTGAATAGCATTAACAAATTTGCCATTGACAAGATAAATAAAAACCTTTAGCTGGCCTCTATCCAAAAGGAACAATGTATCTCCAGCCATAGAAACAGCATCGATGTCACGAATCAGTGCTTGTTCTGTAGTTTGAAGTGGTACAAGACTGATTTGAGAAAAAAAATCTTCCGTCAAATTGAACGACTCTTTCGCAAGTGAGATAACTTCCTCTCCTTGAGTGCTCTGTTCATTTCCTCCACTACAACTCGTTATGAACAAGCAAATGATGAGAATTAAATCAAATAGATTCCTTTTCATGTTTTCTGAAACTATTTTCAATTAAATATTAGGAATATTCTGAATTTGTACCATGTAATGATTAAGTATATTTTTATCCCTTTTGCTTTCGTAATAATTTAAGTATGAGTTACAATAAAAAATATAACTCAAAGGGCTATAAGTCACCCAAATATACATAAAAACGAACAGCTTAATTTAATAAGCCTGTTTTTCAATTAAATTCAAAACCATCCTTTTAGAACTTAATGCCTGATGCCTAATTTGTCAAGTTCTTCTTCACTCATAATTTCTATATAGCCATCGCTAAAATAAAATCCAAATGTGCATGGAACTTGTCCTATGCCGCAACATGTTACTTCTGTAGTAGGTATTTTCAAAACAGAAAAGAATCTTTCTCCTTCTATTTGGAATTCTTCTTTTTGAACAGCATAGACATAACTATTCTCAGTATCCTTACTTTGGCAGCCTGGACCCTCTCCGTCAAATGGATCTCCAGGAAATTCATCACTCCAAGAATTCGTAGACAACATAAGTTCTTCAACACACTGTCGCGTATATAAAGCAACTCTAACATTTTGCGCACTAACTACAACAATCACTATAGTTAATACACCCCATTTCCATAAATGTTTCATAATTTAGAAGTTTTTAATTGTTAGTTTTCTTATTATTTAATGCGAAACAGTTAATAACTGAATTTTTTCATTACGCTTAGAATCAGCAAATAATATATAGGAGAAAGACTATTACTATTTATGGAACAATAGAAGAAATTTTTAGCAAATAATCATCTATTTGATTCATATTGCCAACAATAGGAATAAAAAAATGACTGATAGTTTTATGTTTCTTCTCCCATACAAACAAATAGGGTTTCTCCAATTTATCTGCTGGTATAGGTAACGAGTCTACTCTTATAAAAGGATATGGACTCCGATATACTTTAAAATCCTTTTGAAATCTTTCGTCTTTATAGCTGATTAAAAAAATCGCATTCTTTAAATCCGTATATTTCTGTAATCGGTTCATTAATACACTCATACAGGGTTGACAATAATTTTGAGACAATCTGATCATCAAATAAGGTTCATCATCTTTCAACCTCATAAGATTATATTGATTCTCTGAAATGATCTTCTGCAAATCAATAAATTTATCTTCGTGAGCTATCATTGCATCAATGGTTTCCCTCAAAGCCTGATTGTCAGCAAATACGTTTTGAGCCTTCTCCCTATAGGCGATATAGACCTGTTCTTGTTGCTTCTGCTTCAGAAAGAAATAACACCCGAAGCACAAAGAAACTAACAACACAATAGCAATTACAATATGTACAATTCGCATAATCTTTCGTTTTTAAACATAAATGAGGAAGTTAAAAAACAATCATTATAACACAATCCATATTACCCTTCATTACTTCTCCTTTGCAGAACTGATAAAATATCAATTACGTAATATACCTCATCAACTTCGTTATAAATGTAGATCATGGTCTCGCCTAATTTTCTTTTGGGGAGTTTATCTGTTTATCATACATTCCCGATCAATATTTTTATAACGGAAAAAGTTGATATTGAACAAATTTTGCATACTATAACTTTAAGCCTACTTTGATCCATTTTTTCATTAGATAATCTTTTTACCTCTTCATTATAAAATAGAACTGATTAAAAGCAGGCTTAATCATCATGCTTTAATTTTAAATATCTAAGCCCTCTAGTTCTTTTTGGCTCATAATCTCAACGTCATCATATTCCCCATGGTAAACTCCAGCCGTACATGGTATGTCTCCCGTGCCATTACATTCTATTTCTGTTGTAGGTATTTTCACAACTTCATAGAATTTCTCACCTTCCAGTTCAAAAGCTTCACGCAGAACTAAATAATGATAATAAGCGATAACGTTTTTCAACTCGCAGCCTGGACCTTCTCCTTCGAATGGATCATCTGGGAATTTTCCACTCCAAGAATACATAGACAGAACAAGCTCTTTGATACTCTTCTGTGTGCACAAAGAAACTTTCATATTTAATACACTTATTACAACTACAATTACTATTAATGCAGCCAACTTTAAATTCTTCATAATATAAAATAATTAATTGTTAGTATTTAATTTATTAATTAAAGTTCTCATTTCTTCTCTCATATTGTCTGTTCGTTGCGAATTAATTTTTATATCTTTTGTAAGCACAATATTTGCCATCTCCTCCGCCTTCTTCTTATTTAAGAACCGTGGATTACAGTAAAGTTTTGCCAACATATAATAAGGAGTTAGACGCATAGGTAAAATCTTTGAAGCATATTTATAGCACGACTCTGCCAAAACATATTTATTAGCCATTTCGTAATAGATTCCTTGCAATAACCATATCTTAGAATTATTAGATATTAATTTTGCGTGATTTAAAACTTCACATGCTTCTTCCAGATGGGCATTGTCGCCAAGGAATCTTGCGTATTCCATTAAAAAAAGGTAGTTAGACTGCAGGTAGGGATAGATTTTCTGATAGTTCTGCAAAGTAATATCATAGTACCCTTTTTCATTGGAGAATTTTTCTGCATACTCCCATTGCTTATAAATTAAAGGCAGCTTGGACAACTTCCACACACCGATAACCGCTATAATACATAACAATACTGCTAATGCCAAAGTATAATTACGAGACGATTTATATCCACAAATTCTTGTCGTTGAACAAGCGGCTCCTAATACGACGACAATTACCCCGAAAGGTAATACCTGTAAAGGATATGAAGATAATGCAAAGATAGCAAAGGCCAATAATGCTCCGCAATATCCGTATCTTTGTTTAGATAAACCACAACGAAAAACTGAGATTCCCCATGCGAGAGTTAAAGCAAGCAATATTAGACCACCTTCTAACGTGAGTTGCAAATAGTCATTAAAAGCATATTCTACATAACCAGCCACACGTTCTTCTGATAAAGAGGCCTGCCCCGCTGTGAAATAATCGGCTTGAGCTTTACCATAAACAGCCGGGAAACGTCCTATGCCATGGCCAATAAAGGGTTCTTCAGTAATAGCATAAAAACAGTTTTTCCAAATGAATAGTCGACCTCGAACTGAATCAGCCTTGAGTTGGTATAAAAATATTCCAGCAGCCACAATAAGCAACATCCCTATAATAGCTATTCCAAGTATCTTTATTCTTGATTTCCTATAATATGACTGCAAACTTACTTTCCAATTCTTTGTCATAAACATAACCCATATCAAACAAATGGCTATAGCAATCCATGCAGAACGACTCATGGCAGCAGGTAAAACACAGATCATTAACAAGAAAGACAAAGTAAATAAGCGTTTTATCCATCCTGTAGATTGAAAAAAGCCATATAAGCATACAGGAAATAGCAGGGCTAAATAGCCCGAGTATGGTCCGGGATTGAAAAAAGGACCGGTAATGTGGAAAAGCAAATGCTCCGGTTTAGCCCAACCATAAAGTTGAAGCATTCCCCATATTGGCAATAAACACCCCATCAGCGCTATGACTAATGGAAGTAGAGTTTTAACAATTATTGGTTGAAAAGAAAAAATAATTCTAGATGTAAACCATAAAAGTAGTAGTAATACCACATTTATTATACTCCAATCCGCCAAATGCTGGGAATAATCATAACGTAAAAGCACGTAAAGAGTACAAGCAAAAACTAATCCGTCCGCAAGGATAAAATGGAATTTTGCCACTTTGGATAGCAAAACCAACAACAATGAAGTCAAACAGAGTAATAAAACACTTATAGACAACGGGTAAAGACGAAAATAGTTGTCGTTAACTGCAAAAGGTATGAACGGACTCCACAAGGTAGCACCGATAACCAGCGATATTACTACAGCAGGTAGATATGTTTTTAAACCATGTCTCATATCAGTAAATCATTTCTCTCTTATTAAAATATTGTTTCCCATTAAAATAAACAAATGTCTGTTCTTCGTTACCAGTTGTTAAATCTCGCAACCAAAATAGAGCATGACATGGAGCATTGTTGTATATTAGTTGTTCGCTGTCCGCCACTTTGTAACCTAAAGATTTCCAGCCTTCTTGTGCCCAATAAAACAATTCATAAACATGTCCAGGTGTAACATAATTATCATCATTACGAGGCATAAATTTTAAGGAATCTATCTTAACAGATTTTCCAAAATCCGAACCAATCCAACCCGGAGTATTTGCGCTATTGAAATAAGTCAAGCGGTCACCATCTTCCACGTTAGAAGGTAGAAATTCAGAAGTTCCTTTTTCGGGAAGAGAGTGGATTAGTGTACCTCTTAAGGTATCTCTACCATTTATCCAATATAACTCTGCAATGTCTGCTGGCTGATTGTATGCTGAAATATAGCGATAATAGCGATAACCTCTATTTATGGATAGAGGAATTGTATAACATTTTGGCCCAGGAACCGTATCAATACGATATAATAGAACGGATTTTTTAAAGTCAATATTATTAGAAGCCTCAAAACGACCACCTTTCATATGTTCTAAAAAACCATAACGCCGTTTTACCATGGGGTATTTCCTACGCAAAATGAGAGTTTCACTATTCCCCTTAGGGTAAAGAGAAAGGACTTGACCAGTTTCTGCATCTAATTTAAAGGCTGGTCCCGCCGGGTGTGCTCTATTATTCTCATCATAATAGAGTGTTACATAGTAAAAATTCGGTTCAATATTATGAAAACGGGCAATTCCATTTTCATATTCACCAATACCCGAAGGGATCCAACCCCATGGTGTAAAAACGGCCATGTAAACAGGACGCGGAGATGATGAAGGAACGTAACTACAATCTACTAAAATGGTACCAGTTGAAAAATAATCAGCAGAAACATCTTTCAAGGAGAAGTTGTTGAGAGGAGATGGTACATAGAAGCCTTGTTCCACTAACCTTTTTTTGTCATTCTGAATAGCAAAAACATATCGATGTACTTTCCCTTTAGTATAGAAAACCTGTTTTCCACGCTGAGGATCTGCGGTTTTGTTAAAAAAAGAAATCATGAGACCCGTAGTGTCCAATAAGGAATTCCAACAATGTCCATACAACTGATCAGGAGCGTTAAAGTATGTATCTTTCGCAACGGGAATTCCGACAGCGCGCATAATATAGAGGGCATAATCGGACATTTCTTCACAATCCCCTGTTCGATAACGTTCTAACCAATCGGCAGATCTATGCGGACCTCTGACATCTTTAGTATAGTGCCAATCTAAAGAATTTAGATAATGATTTAACTGAGTACAAGCTTCCACTACATCAGTTCCCTGATAAAGAGAATCAAGGATAGGCATATATTTTTCGTATAAGTTTTTCTTCCAATGAGAGAGAGGCTCATCTTTGATACGGTATGGAAGAATAAACTCACAGAAATGGTCAAAGGAAATATATTTACCCCAAGGTCGATCATGCCATACCTTAAAGGAATAATCAATATTTTCGATAAGATAATCAGCAGAAATATTACTTAAATCACTAATTCGTGATAATTTCCTATATGGAAGAGATTGTAAATAAGCAAATCGATCTTTATCAAAACTTCCTGAATTATAAACTTGTTCTAAAGCTATATATATGGAGTCAACAAGTGCACCCGCATACGTATAATAGTATGGCATATTTTCTATAAGAAAACGAGTAGCTGCTAATTTTAGAGAATCATCGGCATAATGACGTAGCACTTTTTCTAATTCAGTTCGATTATCCCCTGCTAAGACAAGTGCCCTCTCCAACTGATCATCTGTATGGGAAAGACTACAAGATGCTATGAAAAGCAGCAAGAACGTTATATGATAAATGTGTTTTTGCATAATTTGTTTGTTCATGGTGTTAAAACAAGTACTAACAAACTATTTTATGGCGTTTGTTAAGCTAATATTAATAGTATCCACCGCAATTTTAATAAAAAAAAAATCGATATACACAAGGGAAATGGTAGAAAAACAAAAGAAATATTTCATTAAATTGCAAAACGACCTTAAAAAAAGGTAATACTCTTGCTTTTGATTGATTATACAATTCCTTATTGGGGTTCCCATTGGAATTTAGCTCATTAGAGAAAATTATGCTATAATAACTTCCCTTCCCAAAGAAAAAAAATTCTTTGGGAAGGGGAAAATATTTCATTCATTACTATGTCGTTAGTCATGCACTTCAGGCGACGAATTGGTGTTCGTCTCATAAATCTTGAAGTCGGCGAGGTACAACGACTCGTCCTTGATGCCATTGTCGGGACGATCATCGGGGCCGGTCATGTCGCGTCCGAAGCTGCGGTAAATGCCAAACTTGTTGCGGATGTCCCGGGCACCCTTGCGCCACATGTCGATGTCGGTGAATTCTTCTTCCGTCAAGACTTTGCCGTCGCTGATGCGCTCCATCTTGATGTAGAAATAACCGTTGTGCGTGTAGTGCATTACCGTGGTGACCTGTATCCACTCGTCTTCAAAGTCTTCCAAGGGCAGATTGTCAATGATGGTTTTCAACGTCGTTTCATTCGTATCGCCCGTGTGGATAACTTGTACCCGGCGGTTGGAACCGTTGGAATTGGCGCGTGGGGTAATCGTAATAAGGGGTGACCCGTTGTTGCCTTCCTGCGCCTTTAACTGGTGAATGTGCGTAAAGCTGCCAGACGGACGGAAATCTTTAGGTATCTTGAATTTCCATTCCAACCGTTGCCATTCGTCCCAGTTGCCGTTCATGTGATAGCGGCCATCACCGGTACGGCTTTTCATCTCGTTGCGTTGGCGGTCTTCATATTTGCCCCGGTCGCCGTCAGCTACGTCCGCATTGGCGTGGTTGTTGAACTTAAATACATATTGGTTCAACGTCTTGTCTTCTACGACTTCGCAATGGATGCCATCTATGTGGTCAACAAACCCTGCCTCGTTCGGCTCTTTGGAAGCATTGTTGGAATTTTCGGTGTAATCCCAATTATATTGTTTCATATAATTGTTAATGGCACTCCAATCCTGTCCCACTAGTGAAGCGTCCGCCTGCATGGAAGCCTGCAGGATATACTCTTCCGCCGAAGGAATCGTGTTAGCGTCATCAGCGGTACTGAAAGGTTCGCTGTATGGCGTCAGAAATTCGTCGATGGCACCTTCTATGGGGAGGTAAATGGTCGCATAGGTTAAAGAGCCGCCTTCTTTGAAGTTGGGTAATATCGCCTCCTTGTCGGAGTTTACTTCCGCCCGCAACTCTTGTTCCACGCCTTCCGTGTCGGTGTACCGTATCATGTACCCTACCACATTGTCATAGTTCGCACTCCAATAAAAGGTAAGCGTCCGCTCCGCCCTGTCGTACTCGAAGTGAGAGATGTTGGCGTTCAGCAACGTAGACGCGTACTTGTCGCCATAGATGGTAGTAGTCACATTGGTTTTCAGGGAAGGATACTCCAAGTCTGCCGTACAAGTGTTGAAGTCGAAACTGATGGTGGTTTCTTCCAAATTGTCAATGTAGAACGAGTTAGGAACCGTGCCCGTCGTATTGGTGATGTCCACAGTGGTCGATTCCGCTCCCATGTTCCATTCCACCTGGCATTTCTCCGCCTTGGGGTCTGTCACCCAGTAATCCACACGCATGCGGTAACGTCCCGGATACAGTTTGATGGAGTCGAATTTGGCCGTATAGATTGTTTCTCCATTCTGTAGATAGATGTCATGCAAATCGTTCATGTCCGAACAAGCCGTGACGGCCCATACGGAAAGAACGCCTATAAAGATGTTAGTATACCATTTTTTCATACCGCTTCATTTTTATTCGTTCTCGTTTTCTTCTTCTTTATTTCCCTCGGCGGAATATCCTTCCGGCTGACCCCAGAATTCCAATTCGGAGATATGAACCATTTCGGTTCCTCCCCAAGTCTCGTACACATCGAAACGGATGTAACGGACCTCGGTCGCCAGTTCGAGCGGGAAGGTAAAGTCTTCACCCTCGTTGGCTATCGCCTCGTCTTCGGGTGAGGCTTGTTCCAACGGAAGCCCCGAAGGCTTGAAAGAGGTGAACTCGCCTAAGTATATCCACTGGCGTTCTGGCTCGGTAGCGTCGACGCTCACATTGCTGTTCAGCGAGCCGAACACCTGGAACCGCTTCGGGTTGCCGTGCTCGAAAGCCCAGCCAAGGGCGCGTTGGGCCACTTTCATACGGCTCAGTTTATAAACTTTTCCCATGTCGAATGTGAAGCGTACCGGGAACGGGCTTCCTGCCGGGAGGTGGAACATATTCTTGCTATCGCCGGATGTTCCCATTTTGATGCCATCCCACATTTTCTCTATGGGGTAAGAGTTGCTATACTGTTTGTACGGGATGACCGGGTCGCCGTTCCATCTTTTCCAATAGTCGGTACTCGGAACTTTTTCTTCATACAAAGGCAGGCATTCCTGGGATTTCACGTCAGTGGTATTTCCGTATTGGTCTGAAATGACCACATTGAATGTCACCGGAACCGCATCGAAGCCACGGACAAAACCTTCTCCTTCCGCTGCCGATGAGTAGAAGTTCTCCACGTCTTCCTCTACATCGCTGCCTTCGCTGATGGGCTTGGAAACGGATACGATAATGTCTTTCATCTCCGGATTTTGCCACGTAAGCTTGGCGCCTCCAAAATCGCTGGTGATGGTCAATGTCTCATACACGTCGAAAATGGGCGCGCGGTTCGGGGTAAACTTCGCTACAACCGGCTCCGACATATTGCGGCTCTTGTCGACGGCACGCAACGTGGCTTCATGTTCGGTGGCCGTAGCGAATCCCTCGATGGTGATTTCACGCGCATAGCCCGAAACAATCGTAGAAATCTTCTCGCCCGTGTCCAGGGTATATTCGGCCATGACGCCTTGCAAGTCCGGGTCGTCCGGAATAGTATATGACAATGTGACACCGCCTCCGAATACTTCTTTCACTACAACATTGCTCACAGGCCCCGGGGCCTCGCTATCTGTAGGATACTGCCCCACGCTTTCTTCCTCGCACGCGGCAAGGCAAAAAGCCAACAAACTGAATAATAAAATATGCTTTTTCATATTAGGCTGTTTTTAAAAGATTAATTACCAACCCGGATTCTGAACCAGATTCGGATTCTCATTGATGTCTTGTTCCTTGATAGGCCACAAGTAGTCTCTCATAGAGAACGAGATGCTGTATACCGTACGGACTACATTATAAGAAAGGTCATCCGTACCGTCGTAGTTCCAACCCTTGATGGGCTTGTTCATTTCGGTCATAATATCGTAGCGATCCACACGGCTTCCGCCACTCCAACGGCGCATGTCGTAAAAGAAATGTCCTTCCAACGCCAGTTCTATCACTCGCTCCTGATGGATGATTTCACGTAGTCCGTCTTTGGTCTTGAACTTGTCGGGCTTAGAGGAATATTTTGTCCAGCTTGCCTCTACGCCTTCCAAACCGGCGCGATTGCGGATGGGGTCAATCCAATTTTCCCAAATATCCGCCGTAGGCTGGTCCTGCGCTTCGTTCAATGCTTCGGCATAGAGCAGGTAAAGGTCGGCCAGGCGGATGTTGGGCCAGAAATAGTTGTAAGAGACAAATCCGGTTCCGGCATCGTTCAGTCCGGTCTGATAATTGACCAGCTTTTTGGTGAAATATCCGGTTGCGCTATAATATTGCTCACCGTTACGTCCGGCGGGATTACCGGCCACGTCGCCTGCCAGGCTGCACACCGTATGCTGATAGTCTTCCGAGTTCGCCTTATCGGGCACGGACGAACTGCAGCCATACCACTTGCTGCCATTGAACGCCAAGCTACCGTAGAAACGAGGCTCGCGGTGCAGGTTCAAGTAAGGAACGACTTTTCCCGGTTCTACCTCCAGGCGGCTTTCTTCGGGAGCGACGGTCGTCTGGTAACGGTTGTCGTACCAATTATTTTCAGCCCACTCTTTATCCTCCTCGATAGGCACGCCGTTGGAAGAATAGAAGTTTTCGGCCGTGGCCAAAGTAGGAGTCAGCTGGGCACGGACGGAAGCCACGCGGAATCCGGAACTTAAGGCCGGCATACAATACTTTTGGACGTTGCTTGCGTCGTGCATCGGGTCTTCCCAAATATTTTCCTTGTTCTGCGGAGCGGTAACAATCATGCTCGGTTGTAAGATAAGTTTCATCTCGTCCGAGATTTCAGGAATGATTTCCGAAGCATCATAATGATACAACTGATAGCCCGCCTCGTGGCAGATGTCTATCGCCTCCTTGCAGGCCTGGACGGCATCCGCCCAGCGTTGCGCCCGTTCTTCATCGGTGCAACGGGGGAAAAGCTGCACGCCGCGCGAATCTACAAAGTTCTCATACATCGTGTTCTCCGCATAGAACGGACTGGCTACATGCACCATGATTTTGGCGCGCATGGCGGCGGCAATGGGCAGCGTGATGCGTCCGTACTCCGTAATTTCTTCATCGACCTGTAACGGCAACGCCGGCTCCTGTTCGTCCAGCTCATCGTCGTCAATCGCTTCGCCGTGGACCACTTCATCCAGCAATTCCAACACATAATCGATACATTCATTCATAGGGCTACGGAAAGCGCGCACTTCTTCTGTCCCGGCATCCATCGACAGGTTTTCCTTCACCAGCACGATAGGGCCGTAGTGCTGAATCAGCATCCAATGGTAGTATGCCTTCAGGAATTTCACTTCGGCCACCCAACGCCTGCGCTCGGAAATGCTCAAATCGCGAATCAAATCCACATTCTCCAAGAATGTATTGCAACAACGCAGACCTTTGTACAAGTTCACTCCACCGTTATCGCCGGTCCAGTAAGCCAGTTTAGGACTGTTTATACTGTTCCCCTCCAAGGTGATTTTCACACCGTTCTCGCGGTTACGGTAGTAGGTCGTCACTTCTGTTCCGCACGAACGCCCTACCGAGTTGGACTCATCGCCCAAAGAAGGCAGGTAATGGTAACACGTGGCAAGATATTGCAAGGCGCTGCGCCGGTCACGGAATGCATATTCGATGGTTCCCATCTTTTCAGGTACTACGTCCAGGTAGTTGCAAGAAGTGACTACCCCGAGTAATGCCAGAACGATTAAATTCTTTAGTCTCATATATCTCATAGCAGTTTAGAAAGAAAAGTTAATACCTATATTGTTAACACGCTGTATGGGGTAACCCAAACCGTCCTCAGCCATTTCAGGATCCCACAAATCAAATTTGCTGAAGCAAAGCAGGTTCGTACCGCTGTAATAGATACGTACCGTGTCCATGCCCAATTTCTTCAACCACTTTTTAGGCAAGGTGTAGCCTATTTCCAACGACTTCAGGCGCAAGAACGAGCCGTCGCGCATGAACCAGGTGCTTCTCTGGCTGTTGTTATTGACCTTTTCCGTGGACAAGCGCGGCCAGAAAGCGTACGGGTCGCGGTTGCTGACGGACCAATGGTTGTCGGCTATTACTTGCAGCAACTGGTTTACCCCGATGTAGTCGTCCCAATCGTCATCTTGGTTGATGAAGGGAGCGGTCTTGTTATAGTCAATCCAGAAGGATTCACGTCCCAACCCTTGGAAGAAGAAAGAGAAGTCAAATCCTTTGTAACCCATGGAAAGACCGAAACCATAGTTGATTTCCGGCGATTTAGGATAACCGATGGGTACTTGGTCGGCACTGGTAATCTGTCCGTCGCCGTTGATGTCCTTATACTTGATATCACCGGGCTTGTAGTCGCCAAAGGTTTGTGTCGGAGAGTTGTCGATGTCCGCCTGGTCAATGAACAGACGCTCGGCCACATACCCCCATTGCTGGCCCGTAGAATAACCAATCCTCGAGCGCCATGGCGTGTCGGCATAGTCCGGTTCCTCATAAACCTTGTATTCACTGTGAGCGTAAGTGAAATTCAAACGTCCCGACATCCAGAAATCTTTATTAAACGACTGGTTGTAGTCCAAAGAAAGGTCTATACCTTGGCTGCGCGCCTCGCCCACATTGGCTTGCGGATCAGCTTCCAAACCTAACGTTCCGGGCAGGTCGGCACGTTCCATCAGAATCTTCGAACGGTCGTCCCGGAAAATGTCCACTTGCAATTCCATGGTATTGAAGAGACCCAATTCGATACCGAGATTGGTTTTTGCCGAGACTTCCCACGTCACTTCAGGATTGGCGTAACGGGAAATGGAAACGCCATTCACGGTCGTAGTGTTTCCGGGAATACCCCATGTATATTTCATGTCGTCATCGTTCAGCGAAACATTGGACAAATAGAAGAAACGATCCTTAGAATCGCCTACAGCATCGTTTCCCACCAATCCGTAAGTGGCCTTGAACTTCAGCTTGTTGATGACCTTCTTCAAATTGTCGTTCCAAAACGGTTCATTGGAAATCAAATATCCGAGGCCGACGGACGGGAAGAATCCCCATCGTTCTTTCTCGGCAAAACGCTCGGAACCATTGTAACCGAAGTTGGCTTCCACAAAATAACGGTCGTCAAAAGAGTAAGTGAAACGACCGGCCAAGCCCATGTTTCTTGTTGGCAAAGAGCCTTGCACGTCATCTGAATCCGTAGAAGTCAGCTCGCTTCGCATGGTGAATACCATCAAGCCGCTTACGGCATGCTTTTCACCAAAAATCCGGTCATAATTGACGGCCGTTTCCAGGTAAGTGTTGGTGGTAACCGTTTTCCCGGCTTCATCGGAAGTCAGGTAATCTGTACCGTCATCGGGGTTGAGGGCGCTCAATACGTAGGTGTCAGTCAGCGGATCGTAACTTCCCACCGAGAAATAATACGGATTATACTGACGCTTCACGGCATAGTCCGAACGGCGGTTCGTATTGAACATGAAACGGGCTTTCAAGCCTTCGGTAATGAATTTCAGGTCTTGGTTCAATTCTACCTGTGCCATCATAAGTGACTGGTTGCGGTCCTTGTAACCGCGTGTCATTTCGGCATAAGGATTGAGATAGTTGCCCGTGTCATAGTTACCGTAAAGCAGGTACGGGGTGGTCTCGTTCGCTTTGTCCGGTTGATAGTAAGGCGGGTAGAGCACCGGCGACGTTTGGGTAATCATCGAGTAGATTTGAGAGCCTTCATAGATGGGGCCGGAATAGTCGTCCATCGTTCCATGCAGGCGCACGGTGGCCGTAGTCGTCTTGGATATGTTTACATCCACGTTCGCGCGCAACAGATAGCGATTCAGATTGATGTTGTTGTTGAAGTTGTTCTGGCGAGCGGACTTCAACGCGCCTTCATCCTTTGAGAACGTTCCGGCAATGTAGTATCTCGCCACTTGGCTACCGCCGCTGATATTCATATTGGCGCGATAGTTGGTAGTAGACTCTTTGAACAACTGGTCATACCAATCCACGGCCGGGTATACGTTGGGATTCAGCCCGGCCTTGGTATTGGCTACCTTCTGGTAACTGTGTTTCAATATACCATTATCATATAGGGACGCTTCGTTTTCCAATTCCATATACCTTATCGGATCCGCCCACTTCGTGCTTTGCGTAGGAGCCGAATGGGATACTTCCACACGTGCCGAAATTTTGGCGGGGCCTTCATTACCTCCTTTCGTCGTTACTAAGATGACACCGTTCGCACCGCGCGAACCGTAAAGTGCCGTGGCTGTAGCGTCTTTCATGATGGAGAAGCTGGCAATGTCATCTACCTGCAAGCGCGAGAGGTCGGATGAAGTCATCTCCACACCGTCAATCAGGATAAGCGGGTCTTTCTTATAACCGAAAGTCGTAACACCACGAACGAAGAAGTCGGCGTCGTCCGCACCCGGCTCACCACTGCGCTGGTAAGAGATAATACCGGCGATACGGCCTGCCAACGCCGTGGTCAGGTTGCTGGTAGGAGCTCTCAGTTCCGCCGGTTTAACCGTTGCCACAGAAGCCAGTACGCTCTCCTTCTTTTGCTTGGCGAAGGCTACAACTGTCACTTCGTCCAGTTCGTCCGTTTTCTGAACCATCTTAATAGTCAGAGGTTTAGAATCTTTTACCTGTATGACTTGCGTTTCCATTCCTATATAAGAGATTCGTAAACTCTCTCCTACATTCATTTCGATACTGAAGGTTCCGTCAATATCCGTTATGACACCACGTGTGGAACCTTCAATGGCAATCGTAACTCCGGGCAAAGGATCTCCGAGTTCGTCAATAACCCGTCCTGTAATCGTAACCGGGGCGGCGACTTTTGCTTCTGTAACAACAGGAGGCTCGTTGGAAGCGGCTACTGCCACTTGATGTGTGCCCAAAGCGAATGTGGTGCACATAAGCAGACAGTAGAATCGTTTAATACGTGTATAACCATCATTTTGCATTGTTATTAGATTTAATAGTGATTAATAAGATAAAAAATTAGCGGGTCGGCTCGAATCTGACTATAGCCGTAATGAAAGAACAAAAAGACCGGTCCTTTCCTGAGTTTTCTACGAAGTATTTTCCATGGTTCAATGTTATTTAAGTTAGAGAATATGTTGCGAGTGCTAAGAAATAAAAAAAAAAAGAGAACGTATATTAAAATCATCTCGATTGCTTTAAATATTGTATTAGTTGCCTTATGATGGTGAATATCCGGGCGTTTGAGACTTTATTAACAACTCCTGAGATGATTTTTAAAGTTTGTTTTACTCTGTGAAATCAGGTTATCTGTCTCTTTCTATCGTTAAATGGGAATGCCAACTCTCTTTAAACAAGAACGCCTGTCCCTTTCAATGAGACAGGCGTTCCGTTTTTAATGTGCGGCAATATGTCGTTGCGCTTATGCCAACAGATGATACATCCCTCCGACCAGCGCCTTAACCACTCCTTTCATTTCCAGTCCGAAGAGCAACGCGCTCATGCGGTTTATCGGAATATTGGCTTCTACCACCAACGTGTTGATGTGCAGGTCATCACGGCTCAATATCTTGACAATGCGGGTTTCCTCTTCCGTCAGTTCAGGGAAGAAATCGCGTTGGATACCTTGGGGCTGCTGTCGAGCGGTGTCCCGTCCCCAATTCATGGCTTTTACAAAATCGGAGGCATCGTTTATCAGTGCGGCTTTATTGTCCCGGATTAATTGGTTGCACCCTCGCGAAAGTTCGTCCGAAACGCGGCCGGGTACGGCAAAACAATCGCGGTGATAGCTTTCCGCCAAGCCTGCGGTAATCAGTGAGCCGCCTTTCTCCGCCGACTCCACCACAATGACGGCATCACTCATCCCCGCCACAATGCGGTTGCGGCTCACAAAGTTGTACCTGTCCGGCTCCGTGCCGCTCAGGAACTCGGTCAGCAGCCCGCCTTGCTCCAGCATCTCAATGGCGGTTTTACGATGGGCGGCGGGGTAAATACGGTCTAACCCATGTGCCAATACGCCTACTGTGGAAAGCCCGTTGGCCAAAGCTGCCCGATGGGCATGCACGTCTATGCCGTATGCCAAGCCGCTGACTACCAATATGTCCGAACACAAGCCGGAAAGGTCGCGCAGAAAGTCGGCACAAAAAGCCTTGCCGTATTCCGTAGCCCGCCGTGTCCCTACCATGCTGACTACCCGCAAGCGGTTCAAATCCGTATTTCCCTTAAAGAAAAGTGCCAACGGCGCGTCTTCACACTCGCGCAGGCGGGACGGATAGCGTTCGTCCGTCATCAAGAGGCATTCGATGCGGTTCTTCCCGGCAAACTCCATCTCTTTTTCAGCACGTTGGAAAGCCGATGCGTCGCTCAAAGCGTTTATCACATTCGGGGAGAATTGTCCGGGAAAACGTTCGCTCAACTCTCCACGCGAGCGAAACACTTCGGCCGCGCTGCCCACGGTTTCCACCAAACGCCTGGCCATAACGTTGCCAATGCCCGGGCAAAGCGTCAAGGCGATGCTACAGATACGCTCGTCATTATTCATGTGCCAGATAGGGAGCAAATACGTTGTCGAACAATTGGCTGTCGCTCAAGCGGCCGTTTACCACACATACGGTCTCCACTACGCCTTTCAGCGCGAGCTTGCCGTCCGCCTTACGGTAGATGTCTTGGTAGAACACATACTTGATGCCTTCTTTCTTCAGGTAAAGTTTGGACAAGAAGACGTCTCCGCTTCGCAAAGGTGTCTTGAACGCCATGGATATACGGGCCACTACGGGGTCTACCCCCTGTTCGTGCAGGGCGGCGAAGCTGATGCCCGTTGAGGTGAGAAACTCATGGCGCGTATGCTCCAGGTAGTGTTGATAGTTGGCGTTGTTCACGATGCCTTGCAGGTCGCACTCATAGTCGCGCACCTTCATTTCCAGTTCATAGATATATTTGTCCATACGTATTTATCCTCTTTGATGTTCTACGTCCAATCCCTTAAACCGTTTTAGCTCTTCCAATGACACTAACTTGTAGAGTTTGTCGCTGGGGCGTATCTTGTCACATTTCATGGAGAAGTGCTCGCCCTTGTGTACGGTGGGCACGGGCTTCAGGTCGACGCGCGCCTCCTCCAATGTCATGTACAAGGCGCCTGTGGTAGACCCGGTAATCAGCAGTTTGTCGCCTACGTTCAGTTCGGCGGCCTCCACCACGAACTCCGCCACGCCGATGTTGGAGAAGTATTTCACTCCTTTGCCTACGTATATCTTACGCTCCGTAGCCGCCGAGCCGTAGTTCTTTGTCCATTCGCCCAAACGCTGGCCCAGGTAGTAGCCGTCCCAAAAACCGCGGTTGAACACCGTTGCCAGCCGCCGGTTCCATTCCTCTATCTTTTCGTCCGTAAACGTGCCCTCCACATAGGCCTGCACCGCTTCCTTGTAGCATTCCGTTACGGTGCGCACGTACTCCGGTCCGCGGGCACGTCCTTCTATCTTGAACACCCGCACGCCCGCATCCATCATCTTGTTGAGGAAGTGGATGGTCTTCAGGTCCTTGGGCGACATGATGTACTGGTTGTCTATCTCTAACTCGGCGTCCGTCTCCTTGTCGCGCACGATGTACGACCGGCGGCACACCTGCATGCACGCTCCCCGGTTGGCGGAGTTATTCATCTGGTGGAGTGACAGGTAACACTTGCCGCTGACAGCCATGCACAAGGCGCCGTGGCAGAACATCTCAATGCGTACGGGCTGTCCGGAAGGTCCACAGATGTGTTCTTCCTCAATGGCGCGATGGATGACCGCCACCTGCTCTAAGTTCAGTTCGCGCGCCAGCACCACGACATCGGCAAACTGGGCATAGAAGCGCAACGCCTCCACGTTACTGATGTTGAGTTGCGTACTGAGATGTACTTCCTGGCCTATTTGGCGGGCGTAAGTCATCACCGCCACGTCCGCCGCAATGATGGCGGAGATGCCCGCCTCGTGCGCCGCGTCCACAATGGTGCGCATCAGCGCCAGGTCGTTGTCATAGATAATGGTGTTGACGGTCAGGTAGCTCTTCATCCCGTGCTCCTCGCAGGTGCGGGCTATCTCCTTCAGGTCATTGATGGTAAACGTGTTGGCCGAGCGTGCCCGCATGTTCAGGTTCTCGATGCCGAAGTAGATGGAGTCCGCTCCGGCCTGTATGGTGGCGGCCAGTGACTCGCGCGAGCCTACAGGCGCCATGATTTCAAAGTCTTTGGTATTCATTGTTCTTCTTGGTTTGATGGTTCTTTGTTTCATAACAGTACCCCCTCTCGGTTGACATTGATAGTAAATGGGCTGACCATCTGTTCCCACACTCGTCGTAAAGTAACCAATGCATTGATTGCCACACCGGTCTGAGCCTCAAGCGCTGAAAGCGGACGACGCAGTTCCAATTCCTTTTCGGGCGTGGGTGCTTCGTCACCTTCAAGTAAAATAAGGATGTCTATGTCCGAGTCCGGGCGGGCATCGCCGCGCGCTTCCGAACCGTACACAATGGTCTGTGCCGTAGGGGCAATATTACGGACAGCGTTAGCTATCATACGAAGGATTTCCAAACGTTTCATACAAACGGCTTTTTACGATTACTGCGCCAAAGGTACGAATAATCCTCCGCTTCTTCGCATATCTTCCCGTTTTTCCCTACTTTTGCAGCCTAAATAAGAGTGAAACATGAAGATACGAGACATTGACTTAGGCGCGCGCCCCGTGATGCTGGCACCCATGGAGGACGTCACCGACCCCGCCTTCCGCCTGATGTGCAAACGCTTCGGGGCAGATATGGTATATACCGAGTTCGTGTCGGCCGACGCGCTGATACGCTCCGTCAGCAAGACGGAACAGAAGCTGAACATCGCCGACGAGGAACGCCCCGTGGCCATCCAGATATACGGACGCGACACCGCCACCATGGTAGAGGCGGCGCGCATCGTGGAGCAGGCAAGGCCCGACGTGCTCGACCTCAACTTCGGCTGCCCCGTCAAGCGCGTGGCAGGCAAGGGAGCCGGGGCGGGCATGTTGCAGAACGTGCCGCTGATGCTGGAGATAACCCGCACCGTGGTGGACGCCGTGCGCATCCCCGTCACCGTCAAGACCCGCTTGGGATGGGACGCCGAACACCGCATCATCGTCACCCTGGCCGAACAGTTGCAGGACTGCGGCATCGCCGCCCTCACCATCCACGGCCGCACCCGTGCCCAGATGTACACCGGCGAGGCGGACTGGACGCTGATAGGCGAAGTGAAGAACAACCCCCGCATGCGCATCCCCATCATCGGCAACGGCGACGTCACCACCCCCCAACGCGCCCGCGAGTGCTTCGACCGCTACGGCGTGGACGGCGTGATGATAGGCCGCGCCAGCTTCGGACGCCCCTGGATATTCCGCGAAGTGAAACACTACCTGCAGACGGGCGAGGAACTGACGGACCTCACCCCGCAATGGAAACTGAACGTCCTGCGCCAGGAGGTGGAGGACAGCGTCAGCCTCCTGGACGAGCGCCGGGGCATCCTGCACGTACGCCGCCACTTGGCGGCTACGCCCCTCTTCAAGGGCATACCCAACTTCCGCGACACCCGCATCGCCATGCTGCGTGCCGAGACCAAGAACGAACTCTTCGCCATCCTCAACCGCATCGAGGCTGAATACCTTCCCCGCTGACACTTCCACACCCGCTCCTGTAGGACTGTGCGACCAGCTAAGGACGCACTGTCCCACTGCGTGTGGACGGAGTTTGTATTCCACGTGAAATACTAAATTATTCAACGTGGAATACTGAATTATTCAACGTGGAATACTGAATTATTCAACGTGGAATACTGAATTATTCAACGTGGAATACTGAATTATTTCACGTGGAATATGAACTTAATCCTTAGGCGGTGACACACTGCTAACGCTGCTGGTGGGGAAGTTCCACCAGTAGGGGAAGGAAAGAGTAACCAGTAGAGGGAAGGGCTACGCGCCGCGGTTGGCCCGACGCACGAACCAACGCTTGAACATCCACGTCGTGAGCACGTAGAGCGGGAAGGCGGTTACGAAACCTGCCACGGCATCGATGACGTAGTGCGCCTGGATGTACACCGTGGCGCCGCACAGCAGCAGGTAGAACGGCAGGAGGCAGGCAAAGAGACGGCGGCTGCCACGCCATGCCATAATCATCAGGATGGTGGATATGCCCACGTGCGACGAGGGGAAGGCGGCCGTGGGACGCTCGCCCACTTCCTGCGAGTGCTCCACCAGGCTGTAGAAGAAGCCTTGCTCGAACTCCGGCCCGGGCAGCAGTTCGGCGTGGTGGTCGAAGTAGTCGCCGATGGAGGGGAAGACGCCTTGCGCCACGTTGTCCATCCCGATGGCGGGGAAGTAGAACTGCGGCCCCGCCACGGGCAGGAATATATATATAAAGTAATAGATGAAGAACGAGGAGATGATGACGAACGAAATCTTCTCCAGCAGGTCGAAACGACGGATGAAATACCACAGGACGATGACCAGCATCATGGGATAGTAGAAGAAGTAGCCCATGTTGAACGGCTCGCTGACCCACAGCCACGGGGCGCGCTCGGCAAACAGGATGGCGGGCTGGCAGCCGAATAGCCACTGCTCGGCCGAGGCAAAGATATGGTCGAGGTTGGAGAAGAGGCGGTTGAACTCGTACGTGTCCGGATACCAGTAGGACAGCAGCGACATCTGGATGCACACCCGCACGAAGGCGGAGAACTTGCACGGCGCCAGGCGGTAGAGGTACATCAGCAGGAACGTCATGCCCGCAATGAGCGCACGGTCCGTCAGCATCTGCGCGGGGTGGTCCATCCGTCCGTACAGCACCAATATCAGCACGGACGTCAGCAGGTTGTAGAGGAGGGCAATCTTCTCTATCGCGAACAGCCCCTTGCGGGTGTCTACCATCTTGAATATATCTAAAGCCATCCTTCCTCCTTGTACCAGGCAACGGCCTCGCGCACGCCCCGGTCCAGGTCGTAAGCCGGACGGTAGCCCAACTCACGCACGGCGGGGTCGATGTCGCACTGCCAGTTGCGTTGTTTCATAATGTGATATTTATCCCGGTTGAGCGTGCTGGTCGTATGGCGCAGTCCGGCCATCCAGCCCACGATGAGGGAGACGGTCTTCAGCACACACAGGGGCAGGGTCAGCCGCAGCACGAACGGATGGCCTAACTCGCGGATGATGAGGTCGGAGAACGTGCGGCTGCTGTACACCCGCCCGTCGCTCAGGAAGTAGGCGCGCCCCTCCACGCCCTCTTTCTCCAAGCTGAGGAAGACGGCCTGCACCACGTCTTGCACGTAGACGAAGGTCAGGTCCTGCCTGCGGAAGCCTGCCGCCACGTCCACATGCCGCTGGATGGACTGCGCCATGAGGTAGTAATCCCGCTCCCGCGGGCCGTAGATGCCGGTGGGGCGGAGGATGACGCAGGGGAAGTCCGTCAGGCTTTGCAGGTAGCGTTCGGCCTTCAGCTTGCTGCGTCCGTAGGCGGTGTTGGGCTGCGGGGTGTCGGTTTCCCGGATGGGCTCGTAGGTATCCTCGTGCACAGGGCCGAAGACGCTGAGCGTGCTGACGAAGACAAACCGCCGGGGCGTCTTGCCGAGGCGCGTCAGCGTCTCCACGAAGCGGCGCGTCTGTCCGTAGTTCACCCGCTCGAAGTCGGCAGGGTCGGCGCATTTGGTCACGCCCGCACAGTGGACGATGTAGTCGAAGCGGCCTTGGGCTTGCAGTTGCGCTTCCAGCTTGTCTGCGTGCGCGAAGTCCAGTTCCACGAAGTGTATGCGGGAGTCTTGCAGGTAGCGCCGGCTGCTCGTCGGGCGGATGCCTGCCCAGGTGTCCATTCCTCTGCGCAGGGCTTCTTCCACAAGGAAGCTGCCCACAAATCCGCTGGCTCCGGTTATCAGTATACGTTCCATTCCTCTTTCTATTTCAGCGGTTCCACATGAATGTTAATATAGGTATGCCCCCCGAAACGCTCCTTCAGCCTGTTCTCTATCTCCGTGGCCTTGTGGTGTGCTTCTTCCAAGGTCAGATGTCCGTCCATGCGGACGTGCAGGTCGATGGAGGAACGGGTGCCGATGCGGCGTGTGCGCAAATGATGGGGAGACGTGGCGCCGGGGCAGGAAAGCACAATGCGGAGAATTTCATCCTCCACTTCGGCGGGCAGGGACTTCTCCAGCAGTTCGTTCATGGAAGGCACCAGGAGCTTCACCGACACCTTGATGATGAAGAAGCTCACCACCACGGCGGCAATGGGGTCGAGCACCCGCCACTGGTCGCCCAGCAGAATGGCGCCTCCGATGCCGATGGCCGTGCCGACGGACGAGAAAGCGTCGCTCCGGTGGTGCCAGGCGTTGGCCACGACGGCCTGCGAGTCGAGCTTGCGGCCCACGTATACGGTGTATTGGTACAGTATTTCCTTAGAAGCGATGGAGATGAGGGCGGCTATCAGCGCCAGCATTCCCGGTTCGGGCAACGTGCCGCCTTGGATAACCTGCCAGATGGAGTTCGCCCCGTTCCACAGGATTCCTAAGCCTACCAGGCAGAGGCAGACGCCGATGATGGCCGTGGCCAGCGTCTCGTACTTGCCGTGGCCGTAGTCATGGTCGGCATCTTCGGGCTTGGAGGAAAGGCGCACGAAGACCAGCACGATGATGTCCGTCACGAAGTCGGACAACGAATGCACCGCATCGGCCAGCATGGCGGCACTATGGCCGGCGATGCCCGCAAAGAACTTGAAGAGGAGCAGCACGAAGTTCACCACACTGCCCACAATCGTCACCTTGTAGATTTCGCGTTCGCGGGCCGGACCTTCCTGCCGGTCAGAGAGTTGAGTATTCATAATAAGCCTCTTTCTTATATACTATCAAAAGGAGCGGCAAAGATAAGACATTTTTCCCAAATGTTTGCTACCTTTGCAAAGGTTCAGACCATAACTTCTAACAAACCGACCATTATGGGAAAGAAAAAAGAAAAGAAAGAGAAGAAGGCGGGCAAGCACATGACCAAGAAGCAACTCGTCAAGACGTTGCTCGACTTCTTCCAGCAGAAGCAAGGTGAAGCCCTGCCCCTGAAGTACATCTTCGACCAACTGCACCTCAATACGCATCCCCAGAAGATGCTCTGCGTGGACATCCTCGCCGAACTGAAGGAGGACGACTACATCCGGGAGCCGGAGAAGCACGTCTACCGCCTCAACGACCACGGCGTGGAGATGACCGGCACCTTCCAGCGCAAAAGCAACGGCAAGAATTCGTTTATCCCCGACGATGGCGGCGACCCCGTCTTCATCGCCGAGCGCAACTGTGCCCACGCCATGTCAGGCGACCGTGTGCGCATCGCCTTCTATGCCCGCCGACGGGGACGTCAGCCCGAAGGCGAGGTCATCGAAATCCTGCAACGCGCCAAAGACACCTTCGTGGGCACGCTGGAAGTGTCGAAGTCCTACGCCTTCCTCGTCACCGAGAACCGCACCCTGGCCAACGACATCTTCATCCCCAAAGACAAACTGAAGGGAGGCAAGAGCGGCGACAAAGCCGTGGTGAAGATTACCGAATGGCCCGGCAAAGGCAAGAACCTCATCGGACAGGTTGTCGACATACTGGGACGCACGGGCGAGAACAACACCGAGATGCACGCCATCCTCGCCGAGTTCGGCCTGCCCTACAGCTATCCCAAGAACGTGGAAGACGCCGCCGAACGCATCCCCGCCGAAATCACGCCCGAAGAGATAGCCCGACGCGAGGACTTCCGCCCCGTCACCACCTTCACCATCGACCCCCGCGACGCCAAGGACTTCGACGACGCCCTCTCCATCCGCAGCTTAGGGAACGGACAGTGGGAAGTGGGCGTACACATCGCCGACGTCACCTACTACGTGCACGAAGGCACCGTCATCGACAAGGAGGCCGAACACCGAGCCACGTCCGTCTACCTCGTGGACCGCACCATCCCCATGCTGCCCGAACGCCTCTGCAACAACCTCTGCTCCCTGCGCCCCGATGAGGACAAGCTGGCCTACAGCGTCATCTTCCGCATGGACGACCAGGCACGGGTGCTCGACTCGCGCATCGTCCACACCGTCATACGCAGCGACCGCCGCTTCACCTACGAAGAAGCCCAGCAGGTCATTGAGACCGGGCAGGGCGACTACGCCCCCGAACTGCTCACCCTCGACCGCCTCGCCAAGCTCCTGCGCCAGCGCCGCTTCGAGGACGGAGCCATCGCCTTCGACCGCGTGGAAGTGAAGTTCGAGATAGACAGCAAGGGACACCCCATACGCGTCTACTTCAAGGAATCGAAGGACGCCAACAAGCTGATAGAAGAATTCATGCTGCTGGCCAACCGCACCGTCGCCGAGCGTATCGGACGCGTACCGGCGGGCAAGAAGGCCAAGGTCTTCCCCTACCGCATACACGACCTGCCCGACCCCGCCAAGCTGGACAACCTCTCGCAGTTCATCGCCCGCTTCGGCTACAAGCTGCGCACCACAGGCACCAAGACCGACGTCTCCAAGTCCATCAACCACCTGCTGGACGACGTGCAGGGCAAGAAGGAGCAGAACCTCATCGAGACCGTCTCCATACGCGCCATGCAGAAAGCACGATACTCCACCCACAACATCGGCCACTACGGCCTCGCCTTCGACTACTACACACACTTCACCTCGCCCATCCGCCGCTATCCCGACATGATGGTGCACCGGCTGCTCACCAAATACATCGACGAGCGGGGCCGCAGCGTCAGCGAGAAGAAGTACGAAGCCCTGTGCGAGCACTCCAGCGCCATGGAGCAACTCGCCGCCCAGGCCGAACGCTCAAGCGTGAAGTACAAGCAAGTGGAGTTCATGCAGGAACACGTGGGGCAGGTGTACGACGGCGTCATCAGCGGCGTCACCGAGTGGGGCCTCTACGTGGAACTGAACGAGAACAAGTGCGAAGGCATGGTGCCCATCCGCGACCTCGACGACGACTACTACGAGTTCGACGAGAAGAACTACTGCCTCCGAGGCCGCCGCAACAAGAACCACACCTACTCCTTGGGCGACCCCATCACCATCCGCGTGGCTCGCGCCAACCTGGAGAAGAAGCAACTGGACTTCGCGCTGGCATAGAGAACTGAAGTTTCATTTATTAATAAGATAAGAGAAAGAATAGTATGAAGAATTTTACCTGCGTGCAGGACATCGGCAATCTGAAGTCCGCACTTGACGAAGCATTCGAGATTAAGAAGGACCGTTTTAAATATGTAGAGTTAGGACGTAACAAAACGCTCCTGATGATCTTCTTCAATTCCAGCCTGCGCACTCGCCTGAGTACCCAAAAGGCGGCGCTGAACCTGGGCATGAATGTCATTGTGCTCGACATCAACCAAGGCGCCTGGAAGCTGGAGACCGAAAGAGGAGTCATCATGGACGGTGACAAGCCCGAACATCTGTTGGAAGCCATTCCGGTAATGGGATGCTATTGTGACATCATCGGTGTCCGCTCGTTCGCCCGTTTCGAAAGCCGCGAGTATGATTACAATGAAGTCATCCTGAACCAGTTCATCCGGTATTCGGGGCGTCCCGTATTCTCCATGGAGGCCGCCACGCGCCATCCGCTTCAAAGTTTTGCGGACCTCATCACCATTGAGGAGTATAAGAAGAAAGCACGTCCCAAAGTCGTAATGACATGGGCGCCCCATCCGCGTCCCTTGCCTCAAGCTGTGCCCAACTCCTTTGCAGAGTGGATGAACGCAACAGACTATGAGTTTGTCATTACCCATCCGGAGGGCTACGAGCTGGACCCGAAGTTTGTGGGACAAGCCCGTGTGGAGTATGACCAAATGAAAGCTTTCGAAGGAGCCGACTTCATCTATGCGAAGAACTGGGCTGCCTATACCGGCGAGAACTATGGCCAGATTCTGAGTAAAGACCGTGCCTGGACAGTAAGCGACCGCCAGATGGGCGTGACCAACAACGCCTATTTCATGCACTGCCTGCCCGTCCGCCGCAACATGATTGTTACGGACGACGTGATAGAGAGCCCGCAAAGCATTGTCATACCGGAAGCGGCCAACCGCGAGATTTCAGCTACGGTCGTACTGAAGCGGTTATTGGAGAGCCTGTAAAAAGAGAGCGTGTGTCCCCCATACCTTCAATATTTACATGTGGCAATTAAAAAGGGCATACCCTTTGCGGGTACGCCCTTTCTCTTTTAACTCAAAAGGATTATTCCTCTCTTATTGGATGGTTATATCCAAATAAGCCAAGTGGGAAACTCCGGCATTTCCTCCGTCAATAATCAGTGCCGCCAATGAATTGAAGTAAATCACTCCATCTCTGATAACACCTACATTATCCCCCGACAAGAATTGTCCCGTTGAAGCATCCATTATGCAATATTGGTACGGACCATAGTTGGGCTCATTAACAATTTGGCCATCCAAAATGGTCACGGTACCCGCTTCGATGTCAAATTTCATCTTGACAGGCTCTAAAACCAATGCATCCGGGGTGGCAAACGAACTCAATCCACTCAGATAACCGATAGTCTCGTCCTCTTCATCCGCAGTGATGGTGACAGCTATCGGATAATTGTCTTCCGCATGGAGATTGTAACCATTGAAAACTTTCTCGCCTAAGAACGCCCCCAAATAGTGCGAATCTGTTGTGAACGTCTGTACTTCAGAGGTCAGCAGTTGATTGGCCGTCAGAACATAAGCGCATACATAGAAAGTTGTTCCCGGGGTAAAAGTACCGGTCAGAGTTGTTGTCGGTTCGGTCATGTCTGATGAGGCCAGTACGGTGGAATTGTTCATATCCGGTTGGCTCTCTGTGCTGACAAACACGCCAACTTCCCGTGCTTCCGGATTGCCTTTCTCACTCAAGGTAACAGTAAAGCTCGCATCGAACTTGTTTACCGTAACGTTGTCCAACGAAACGGACGGTGCTGTTACATCTGCCAGCCGTGTCTCGTCCAGCGTGGCGTCGCTTTCGCAGGCGGCGTTGAAGAACGCCAAGCCTGCCATCAGCATAAATGCATATATCTTTTTCATATAAATATTCTACTTACAATAATTATTTAAACTTGCTCTCTGTAGGAGCGGGATTCTGCTCGGCTTCCGTAATGGCGTCGCTGTTGTCCAACTCTCTCAAAGGAATCTGATATAAGAAGTACCAACTGCCCGCGTCAATGGTGTATTGCACACTTGGGTCATGGTTGCTGCCTTCATAAGCGCGGTCGATGCCTTTCTTCAAACGCAGGTGGTCGAAGAGGGAGAAACCTTCACCCCACAACTCTAAGCGGCGTTGCTGGTACACATCGTCTACGGTAACCGACGCCATGTTCCACGAGGGGTCACGTTGGGACATCAGCTCCTTTAATACTTGGGCGGCACCCGCATTGTCGCCTTTGTGCGCCAAGGCTTCGGCTTCGTTCAGAATCATTTCGGATACACGCATATAGAGATAATCGGCTTCCCAGTTGGCTACTTTCTTGAACTTAAGGTTCGTATAATCCGCGAAACCGCTTTCCTGCTCTGTGTACTGTACGCCCGAACCGGCGACTTTAAATTGCAAACGACGGACATCATTCGCCGACATGGAGTTATACAGTTTGGCGTCAATCATACGGTACTGACCTACCTCACCACCATAACCGGCATCATACGAGCAGATAAATGAGAAGAAAGAGGCAAACATAGTGGTCGTTTCCGACGTAATGTCCGCGCCCCACATCCATTCCTTAGCATTGATGTTGTTGAAAGCGTTGTCGGCCAGCAGTTCCGTAGAGGAATATACGCTGTAGCCTTCACGGGCTTTCCGGGCATACGTGATGGCATCGTCCCAATTATTGGTTACCAAGCATACGCGGGAGTACAAACCTGCGGCCACCTGTTCGTCAATCATGGTCTTGTTGGGACGTTGCCAACCTGCCAACAGCTCAATTCCCTTCTTGAAGTCTTTCTCCACTTGGGCGTAGACTTGCGAAAGAGGGGCACGTCCGGCGTAAGCGTCTTCCGCTTCCGTCGGTGTCAATACGATGGGCACACCCGGTGCTTCTTCATTGCCAATATAAGTTTGTTGGAACATCTGCGCCAAATAAGCATGAGCCAATGCGCGGTAGACGTAGGATTGGCCTCTATAGGCTTTCAAATCAGCATCTTCCACATCTTCACCGATTTTGCTGATAATGTCATTCGCTTTGGTGATGATGGAATAGAAGAAGTTCCAGTAAAAGAACGGACGGACATATTGCTCGCCCCAGTAGTCCAACTGGTAGTCGAAACTGAACCAACCACTTCCGGGCAACTTGATGGCCATATCGTCATTCATCACATCTCCCAAGTGGTAAATGCTCATCAAACCGAAGTCGTTATGGACCGTTGAGGAACTTCCCTGTGTATTATATTGGTAGGTATAGTTGTTCAAACCTAACATCAACGGCTCTACTACGTTAATCAAAGCGTCCGGGCTGCTGTTGCCTATTTCGTCAATCTCCTCCTGACTGGCTACTCCGGCATTCTCCGTGTCGAAAAAGTCATCGCCACAAGCCGTCAAGGCCAGTCCCGTAACGGTTGCGAATAATATTCTTTTAATGTATTTCATATCACTTTCTTTTTAAAATTCTAAGTTAATACCCAATGATACGGTACGCATGGCCGAGTAGTTGTAACCGGTAGTACCTTCCATGATGCTTTGACGGGGGTCGAATCCGCGGCGTGCGGACCACAAGAACAGATTATCGCCTACTACATATACGCGCAGGTTCTCGATGTTCGCCTTGCTCATCCAGCGTTTCGGGAAGGTATAGCCGATGGTCATGCTTCGCAGGCTCAGGTAAGAAGCCTTGGTCAGCGAACGGTCGCCGGAGCATCCTTGATCCAACGAGTTGGTTTGCAGACGGGGTACGTCCGTATAACGGTTCTCCGGAGTCCAACGGTTAAAGATGTCCTTGTGCCAGTTGGTTCCTGCCGAACCCGAACTCATGAAGCCGGAATACATGCTGTCATATACCCAACCGCCAATTTGGTAAGCGAAGCTGGCGTTGAGGTCGAACCCGTAGGCCTCTATCGCTGTAGAGAAACCACCGTACAAATCGGGTATCGGCGATTTGCCCAATTCATAGCGGGTAGCCAGACTGGTAGAATTTACCGTTTTGCGTCCAATGACATTCCCGTTCTCGTCCGTTTCGTCCGCCCAGTACAAAGCGTCACCGTTTTCGGGGTCTACCCCGGCAAACATGTAGTCGTAGTAGTTATACAGGGGAGCACCCACTTTACGGAAGTAGTTACCGGTTGCCCATCCATCCTGTGGACGGTCTTCGGGAAGCTCCAGCAATTCATTCTTATAGTGCGTGGCGTTCAAGGCAACGTTCCACTTGAAGTTGTTCCGGTTGAAAATGTCGTAGCTCAACTCAATTTCCACACCTTGGTTGCGCATGCGCATGGTGTTCTCGTAGATGCCGCTCGGCACGCCCTGTGAAGGAGGCAACGGTTTGTAGTAAAGCAAATCCCACGTCGTCTTGTTGAAGTACTCGATGGTACCGGACAACTTGTTCCAGAACTTGAATTCCACGCCCGCATTGAAGTTGTTACTCTTCTCCCACGTAATGTCCTTGTTGCCGCGGAACACATACTGGATACCGATAGCGCCATCGTTGCTTACCACTTGGTATTGGTCCTTATACGGCTGGTTGTTGGGAAGGTTGTCATTACCCTGTGTACCGAAGCTGGCTTTGATTTTCAAGTCATCAATCCATGTCTGGTCAGCCATGAAACTCTCCTTGTTCATACGCCATGAACCACCTACCGACCAGAAACTACCCCAACGGTTGTCCGGGTGGAAACGGCTGGAAGCGTCGCGACGGTACGAACCGGAAATATAGTACTTCTCGTCATAGTTGTATTGCACTTGTCCGAAGTAACCTTCCAAAGCATATTCCGCAGCCGAGGAACTGGCGTCGGAAAGCTTGGCGGCATTGTCCAGTTCCGGATTGTCCGGCACCAAGAAGTTCTCTTTCCGAGCCCAAACGCTCTCGCTACGGTCATTCTTGGTTTCGTGACCCAACAACACCTGCACATTGTGTACTTGGTTATACGTATGTGACCAGTTCAGCAATTGGTTGGCATTGATAACGAAATAACGGCTCATTTCCGCCGTACTGCGCCCGTTCACATTCAAGGCATCACCTCCGATAGGAGTCTGGAAGCTGATGGTACGGGTGTTGAAGTTATCAATACTTGCATTGACGGTCAGTTTGAAATCCTTCAGGAAAGAGAATTCCGCATACGCTTTGGCATTGACGACATCGACCGTTCCCTTGTAGATGTTGTTCAATTGCTGGTCAATAGGGTGTGCGTTAGCGCCGATGGGGCGTTTACCCATTTCCGTACCATAGTCATAACGGGCATTTCCCTGTGCATCGTATATTTTGTTACCCTCAGTGTCGTACATATAAACCGGATAAATAGGAGCTACCGATTGTCCGAAATAGAATATGGATGAGTAATTCGTATCACCCACGTCCGGGGAGTTGGTTTTTACATTGCTGTAAGCCATGTTGAAACCGGCCTTGAACCAACTGTTTACTTCTTGGTCTACTTTTACACGGGCATTGATACGGTTCATATTCGAATTAACGGTGTACGAATTATCATATAAGTAACCTACCGAAGCGTAGTATGTAGTCTTGTCCGTACCGCCGCTCAACGAGAGGACGTTCTCTTGACGCATGGCCGGGCGGAACGCTTCCTCCAACCAATCGTCGTGATACATCAAGCGGGCATTCGGATTCAACCGTCCGGTAACGGGATTAACCAGTTCAGCCGCTGCCACATTATAGTTGTTATAGCCACCCAGTTCGCTCACCAGATTTTGTGAGGCGTAAACGCCTGCCGCTGCGTATGGCATGCCTTGGTTGAAGTGCATGTTGTTGCGCATGGCTTCCCAGTAAAGTTCATAATATTCTCCCGGGTCAGTCAATATGTCATAAGACGGAATACCGCGCATATTGACACCGGTACGGTTTTCGAACGTCACTCTCGTCTTTCCACTTTTACCTTTCTTGGTAGTAATCAGCACCACACCATTGGCACCGCGTGCGCCATACAGAGAGTTGGCGGCGGCATCCTTCAACACGGTCATGGATTCGATATCGCTCGGGGCGATTTGGTTCAAACTACCTTCATAAGGCACACCGTCTACTACAATCAATGCTTCACGACCTGCCGATATGGAGCCGATACCACGGATGAAGATGCTGCCCGACGAACCCGGCTGGCCGCTGCTTTGCGAGATTTGCACACCGGCCATGGCACCTTCCAATGATTTGGAGACGTTAGAAGTCTGCATCTTAGCGATTTTCTCTCCATTCACAACGCTTGCCGACCCCGTGAACGAAGACTTCTTTGCCGTACCGTAAGCCACCACCATGACCTCATCCAGCATTTCAGCGTTCGATTTCAGGTAGATACGCACATTCGGCTTAATGCCAACGTGTTGCTCTTCCATGCCTACGTAGCTGACAATCAATGTTTTCGCGGAACTTGGTATTTTGCTAATTCGCTCATTATTAACTGTCTATGAGAAGGTGCGGGACTTAACCAATAACGTGGAAGACGCCCTGCAGTGCCCTGTGGCGAGGGTGGCAAAGGAATCTTTCTACCCGTTTTCTATCAGATTTTGAGCTTATCTTGCTATTTATCAATCGTTTAATGAACAGCTGCCCCGGACTTGGTTCTACTCATTTTCTATCCGGTTGCGAACCAGGAACGTTTATAGGGAGTCCGTTATGAAAAGAAAAAGCCCTGCTTCGGGAGGGAACACGATTGCTCTGCTATGTTAGCCGGGTCGTATTTATGTAAAAGAAACTCTTCAAATATCGTATCACAACATAGAAGGAAAAAGGACTTCTACCCGCCCACATGTTTCATGTTCGGCATTCTTTACATAACACGGAAGATTACGGCTATTTTGTAATGATTTAAGAGCTTATGCTCCAATTAGAATGGAAATAACACATATAGTTTCAACCGTAATTGAATGTTTTTCGTATCTTTGCGAAAAAGTTCGCAACGAAAAAAATCGCAATATGAAGAATCCATTCAAATTCGGGACTGTTGTGGAAGGGGAATTTTTCACCGACAGGAAGAAAGAATTGCAAATGTTGACGCAAACGATAAACAGCGAAAAACATTTGGTACTGATTAGTCCCAGGCGGTTCGGGAAAACGAGTTTGGTATGCAAAGCCTTAAAAGGATTCTCCAGGCCTGTTATCATGATCAATCTTCAGTCCGTGACTAACATCACCGAACTGGCCGGTTTGCTGCTAAAACGCTTATTCAAATTATACCCGTTTGAAAAGCTGAAACATGTGATGAACCATTTCCGTTTCATCCCAACCTTTTCCGTAAATCCCATGACAGAGGGTATAGAAATTTCCTTCCAACCGGGATGCGACAATAACATCGTGCTAGAAGATGTGTTGACGTTGATAGAAAAATTAGGAGAAAGGAACAGATTCATTGTCGTGTTGGACGAGTTTCAGGAAATCATCGGCTTGGAAAAAGGTCTGGATAAGCACTTACGCTCCATCATGCAGATGCAACGGCATATCAACTATATCTTCTTGGGAAGCCAAGAATCCATGATGGAAGAGATCTTTGAGAAAAAGAAATCACCTCTCTATCATTTCGGGATAATGATGAGACTCCCGAAAATCCCTTACGAGGATTTTGTCCGGTATCTGACCGAACGTTTTACGCCCATGTGTCATTCGTTACTGCAACAAATCGTGCAGGATATTCTTTCATTCACATCCTGCCATCCTTATTATACCCAACAATTGGCTTTTCAAGTATGGAACATGCTGGAACGGCAAGAGCCGGAAGCAAACATCGTGCAACATGCCGTGGAAGAATTAACTCAATTGCATGACTTCGACTATGAACGTATGTGGATGGCCATGAACAAGACCGACCGTCACATATTGATGATTTTGACACAAAAAGGAAAGTCGCCTTTTGACGCCAGAAGAGGGCTACCTACCAGTACCGTATTTAGTGCGTTGAAACGTTTGTCTCACCAAGGCTACGTGCTAAAGAACGAAAGCTACGAAATAGATGACCCGTTCTTCTCCAGATGGATTTACAACAGGAGTCTATAATTAAATGCATAAGTCTGTAAGGTTACATATATTATATAATATGGCGTGTCGAGTAGGAGGTAAATACTAATCGTAGGGTATTTATTTCCTACTTTCGTATTTACCGACCTCTCACACCACCGTACATACCGTTCAGCATACCACATACCGTTTGCTTAATATTCTTTACATTATGTGGCTCGTTGCAGCCTTTTTGTAATGATTTGGGATTTTATGCTCCAATTAGGGTAGAAATAGAGTAAGGTTAAAATCGTTCCGGTAGAAATGTCTAACGTACCTTCGGTGTAGAAATTCTCACCGCTTATTTGCATAGACGAGAGTGTTCCTTCACCTGAAGGTAGCTATATATGGTATAAAAGAGAACAGAGAAATCGTCTCAAACATTCAATTGTAATTGAAACTTTTTAGTATCTTTGCAAAAGATTAAATTATAATTGAAGAATTATGAAGAACTACATTCCACGCCCTTTATATTTAAACCGCATAGAGCCTTTCATTGACAAAGCGCTGATAAAAGTCATCACCGGGCAAAGACGAATCGGGAAAAGTTATATGTTG
Source organism: uncultured Bacteroides sp. (assembly GCA_949300425.1). Classification (GTDB taxonomy): domain Bacteria; phylum Bacteroidota; class Bacteroidia; order Bacteroidales; family Bacteroidaceae; genus Bacteroides. The sequence goes on along the minus strand of CASGED010000086.1, from coordinate 39,846 downwards.
TTGCAGCTGGCAGATGTCATACAGAAGAAAAATCCGGATGCGAATTTGATTTATATTGATAAAGAGCAGTTGGCGTTCGGCTATCTGAAGACCGAGATTGAATTATACCAATATGTAATCGGACATCTGAAGCAAGGAAGATCCAATTACTTGTTTGTAGACGAGGTACAGGAAATCTCAAACTTTCAATTGGCGTTGCGAAGCCTGCTGAACGAAGAAGTTTGTGACATTTATTGTACGGGAAGTAATGCACGGCTGTTGTCCGGTGAACTGTCTACTCATTTGGCAGGCAGATATGTGGAATTTCATGTGCACTCGCTCGGATATGGTGAGTTTTTGGTGTTCAATGGATTGAATGATTCACTAGAGAGTTTGCGTAGCTATCTCCTGTTTGGCGGGATGCCTTACCTGCATCATTTAACAATGGATGAGAACATAATCTTTGAATACCTACGCAATGTCTATTCCACCATATTGTTGAAAGACGTTGTAAGCAGAGAAAATATCCGCAATGTCCAATTCCTGGAAAATCTGGTAGCTTACCTTGCCGATAACGTCGGTGCATTATTCTCAGCCCAGAATATCAGTAAATACTTGAAATCCCAGCATGTCAATATGCCCACACAAACCATCCTCAATTATTTGAAAGCTTTATGTAACAGTTTTTTTGTGTACAAAGTGCAACGGGCAGATACGCAAGGATTGAAAATCTTCGAGATAGGAGAAAAATACTATTTTGAAGATTTGGGATTACACAACGCTATCCGGCATTTAGATTACAGACGGGATATTAATAAACTAATGGAAAATATTGTCTGTATGGACCTGATGCGTGCAGGCTATCAAGTGTATGTTGGGAAAAACGGCACTAAGGAAATTGATTTTGTCGGGGTGAAAGGTTCCCATCGGTTATACATACAAGTAGCCTATTTGCTTCCAGATGAACAAACCGTAGACCGTGAGTTTGGCAATCTGTTAGAGATTCCGGACAATTACCCTAAATATGTAGTAACTATGGACGAGATGCAGAACGGGGGTAACTACCAAGGCATTAAACAAGTGCATCTGCGGGATTTCTTATTGGCGGAGGATAAGGAAAGGCTGTAGATTTATGTAAGTAAGTGTACAGAATTAATTGATATCATTTGTAGGAGTTAAGAAGTTAAGGAGTTATCACTCCGCTTTGCTCCGTTAGGAGTTAAGCCAATACTTTTAGTATACTTGATAAGTCAACTATCGGCTTAACTACTTAACTTCTTAACTACTTAACTACTGTATAGCATAAGCTAAATGTGATTAGTTACTTACCTCAATTAGGGTAGAAATAGAGTAAGGAATTGTAATTGAAACTTTTTATGCCAGATTTAGGATAGGAATAAGGCGGATGGCATCTTTGCGGAAAAGTTCGCAAAGAAAAAAATCGCAGTATGTGGATGCCACGAACAAATATGTCAACTTATTCCGCGGTTCTTCGCAATTCGGACATTTCGACCAGTTCCCATCCTTTGAATATCAACGTAATGAGGCATAGACGAGTATCCCCTTTTGTTCGTTGCACTTGGGTGTCTGCCGCATATCGCAGGAGCTGTTCCGAGGCTTCCTGTTTGACCTTGGACAGTTCTGTGTCCGTAGCTTCTCTCCGCAGATATTTTACTTCAATGATGTAGCTGTAAGCTATGTCAGGTTGGTGCAGCAAATCTGGCATCATATAAAAATCCGCATACCCTTTGGAGGCTTCATATTCCGGACAAATGACATAGCCACGTGTCAGTCCCAAGTAGGCCAATAAAAAGCCTTTGACATGGGCCTCGCCATCTATAAATTCCCGGATTGTGCTTTGGCGTTGCAGTTCATCGGCAAAGAAACGAAAAACCGGCTGCCATTCGCCTTGATAAGCCATTTGCCCCACTAATTCAGAAAGGTGATTTATGCAGGCAGAGAAAAGGCCGGCTTTGCGATAAGCTTCCGCAAGATAAGTGTACATTTGTTCGCGCACAGTGAGATTGGGAATCTCTAATACGGTTTTGCCCATTTTGACGGAACGGATGGACAACAGTCCAAAGTAGAATAACAGACTTTTGAAATTGCTTGTTTCCACAATACGCTCAACCGGAAATGAAGTGGCAAGTTCTGTCGCGATACTGCCCTTGGCAATGATTTCCTGCACAACGGAAGCGTTTTCCCCAAACGTTTTATCCAACTCTATCACATGGCGCAACTTATTATAATCCGTGCGAATGTTCTGATCAATCATTGGGTTAGGAACTTTCTTTAACCGCATGTAGTTGTTAAGAAAGTAAAGAGTCATATCCGAGTTATACATCGACTTGTCCAGACAATCTGGTGAGAAACAATAGTTGTCATACCAAGGTTTCATCACTTCCAGAACCTCATTGACATTCCCTTCCAAGACTCCTTCTTTTTTATAATAAGTAAGCATCTCACGTACTTCAAGCTCACTAAATCCTACCACATTATTGAAATCCGCATCCATACTGACATTTGTTCCGATGTTGAACCCACTGGTCACATCGTCCATGGTGATAGGACTGACGCCGGTGATGAACAAACGTTCCAACGAAGCTCCTGGGGCTGTCGTCGCCACCTTGATGGCATTGAAAAAACTACGGATGAAGCCATCGCCATGCGTCACAGACCGATAACGGTCCTTTCCATAGGAAGACAGGATGGCGTTAGTGAAATTGTCGTATTCGTCTATCAACAGGTAGATGCGTATGCCACCCTTCGCAGCCGCATACCGCTCAATGGCGGAAAGCATCAGTCCAGGTTTGGTCTCATCGCGGTTGACTGTATCCCAGACCTCTTTGCCGAATACCTTTTCATTGGCCCACACAAAAGTGCGCATCACCATACAACAATATTTGTTGAATGATTCCTCAATCTCTTCCAGACGGTCGTTCACAGCCGAGAAGTTGAAACGGAGCACTAAATACTGGTTATGCAGGCGGGTGGGATGTTTTCCTATATACAAATCACCGAATAGTTCTTCGAAACGGTCGGCATAGCGTAGGTCATAATAAGTCTCCAACATCGTCAAGAACAATGACTTGCCGAAACGACGGGGACGTAGCAGGAACAGAAAAGAAGGCATGCGTTCTATCAGTTCAATGTAACGCGTCTTATCCACATAGTAATAATCTTCGTGCCGGATGCGGATAAAATCTGTCAATCCGTAAGGAAGCATCTTTGCCATACTACAACCTTTTTTAATAAATTTCGTTCAAAGATAGGAATTCCTCCTGAAAGGTCAAACCTGCGCGCATGTAAAATAAGCTAAAAAGGGCATGCCTTGCGAGTCCGGCAATTAGATTTAAAATGTCGGTTCGGTGAAAGTTTCACGCTTTTACCGTTCTGTATTCTTTTGATTCATAAGCATTTGTTGTGAAACATCCGTTCCTTTCACACTCGGACATGTTTCACGCAATAGGGTAAAATCGTACATCTATATGCACAAATCGTACAGAATCGGTTTCAAAGGAGGAATCCCGAATCTTTCACAAAATGGAGAGGTGAAACATTCGTGAAGGATGCATCTTTCACAGCATTCAATTTAAAATCAAGCAGTTGAGAGGCTGTGAAAGCGTGAAACATACATCAGCAAGACTTCTTGTAGCGTGTGAAACATGGGCCGAGCAACGTAAACCATAGGCTTATCCGATACAAAACATGGCTTCTTCCGTGTCCTTTCACCGCTTCTTGTGAAGGAAAACACCGGATGATTTTCATTTAATGAGGGCACCTTTTTGATTTAAAGGGAAGGAACGGGACATTAAATCAGACGGGACGGGAGATTAAATGATAAATTATGGGGTTGTTTCACATATTACTGAAACGCTGTTTCAATGATTGATGAAACACTGTTTCAATAGTTACTGAAACGGTGCATCTATTCGGACAGACTCTTTATTATTACAAAGATACATTTTAAAAACGCCCTGTTCTGATGTAAAAAGAGGGCATGTCCATTTCGGCACACCCTCTTGACAATAGACTGTTAACAATTTTATTCCGGCATAACCAATTTTTCAGTGAAGCCGCTATACAGGAGACCATAACCGCCGCTCACTGCTACGAGGCCCTGCATCGGGAATTGCAGCACGTTGCCCTGGCGTTGCATGCCCGTGGGCAGGAAGTAAACCATGCCGTAAGTGGCATCTTCGTAACCGGTTGCCTGGATGTCCCAACCCACCAGCTGCTGGCCGTCATCGCTCAGCGTGAAGACAATGGGATAGCCGGCCACGATGCAGTCCGGCAGGCGGTAGACGTTGCCTTCCTGCGCTTTCTCCACCGGTTGCGGCCAGGATTGTCCGAATAGTTGCGAATTATACTCGCCCGTTCCGATGCTCTCCCATGTCAGCTGGCGCTGAACCAGCACTTCGATGCTGCTTTCGGCCGAGATTGAATTACTTTCTTCCGGAATAGAGAATGTAATGGCATAGCGTGTCGTGGCGCCCAGGTTGTCCAGGCTGCCGTAGCTCAGTTCCGCGTAAGCCACACCTTCGCCTTCGGCAAAAGTTATCTCTGACGAAGACAGCGTGAAGATGCTTGCCGTTTCCTCATCCATGGCGACTTCCAGGGAAACGGAGGCCGTGCCGTTGGGGTTGTTCCTGTAGACGGGCACTCTGACCACTCCCTGGTCATCGGCGGTAGCCTCTACGCTCATCTGGGTGGAAGCGAAGCTGTAGCCTGCCGCTTCGGGCGTATATACTACGCCTTCGGCATCGGTGTCGCATCCGGTAAATACGGTCAAGGCCATTGCCATGCATACGGCCATGTAGGTCAATATATTCTTTTTCATTGTCGTAATCCTTTCTTTTTTATGTTACATGACTATCGGATTTTGGTCGGCCGGCGTGAGGCTTTCATTTCCGTCGAACTCCGTCTGCGGAAGCGGGAAGATGAAGAGCGGTGAGGCGGCGTCCGTGTTTTTGGTAGACACAGTCTCCGTGTGGTTGGAGCCTTCGTATGTGCGGTTGTAGCCCAGGCCCAGACGCTGGAGGTCGAAGATGCGTCCTGCTTCGCCCCACAACTCCACGCGGCGCTGGAAGAGGATTTCGTCCATCAGCGTACGGAGCGGTGCGTTGGTGTTGGTGTTATAAGTGTTGGCGTCCGTGCGGGCGGCCAGGCGTGTGGCGAAGTCCGGGTCGCGCAGGCTGCCCAGTTGGGAGATGGTGGCGCGTGCCTCGGTATACAGCCCTTGGGCGCACTCGGCTTCGGCTTTGATCAATACCATCTCTTCGGCACGCATCAGCAAGTAGTCGCCCGTCCAGGTCGTATAGTCGGCCATCTTGAACTTCAGCTGGCAGTAGCTTACCATGGAGCCTGTGCCCTCTTCGGCCAGCGGAGCCCGGAACCAGGCCGACTTACGCTCATCGGTGTCAGACATCAAGTTGTATAGCCCGCTGCTGATGCACTGTTGTGCCAATGAACCATACATGCCTTCGGCATCCGCGTCCATGTGCGAGAAGAAACCTGCTAATTCGGATGTCTGGTCGGTCGTAATCTCGCATCCCCACATCACGTCCGCTACTTTCGTGCTGTTGTGGCCTCCCAAGGCTGCTACCGTAGCCAGGCTCAGCCCGCTCTTGCCCAAAGCTGTGGCAGCGGCAGCGGCGGCGGTGGCATAGTCATGCTGCACGAGCGCCACGCGTGCCTTGAAGCCGTTGGCCACGTAGTAGTCCACGTGTGAGATGTGGCTCTGTGACTTCCCTTCCAGCAGTTCGATGGCGCGGTCCAAGTCGCTGTTTATCTGGTCGTACACGTCCTGTACGGTGCCGCGCGGATGGCCTTGCGACCCCGCTTCGGTGGGTTCCGTGTAGATGGGTACGCCCGGCGCCGTCTCATGCCCGTGGTAGGTCTGCTGGTAAAGCTGCACTAAATAGAAGTAGCAGAAAGCGCGCATGGCGTAAGCCTGTCCCACGATGTTGTCGCGCTCGGCGGCGTCGCCCTCCATGGTGTTTTCGGCGGCGATGATGTAGTTCACGTTGCTGATGATGGTGTAGTAGAAGTTCCATACGGAATACGAGCGTCCATACGTGTTGGAATAGTCGCCGTGTACGTTCAGGCGGTAGTCTTCATAGAACCAGCCCTGGCCTTGGGCATACATCAGGTGGTCTTCGGCCATGAGGTCGGCCAGCAGCTGGATGCCAGTCTGTCCGCAGTTTTCTGTTCCCCAGTTAGAACTCCATCCGGCCACGTACAGCATGCGGTACACGCCGTTGATGGCCGATTGGGCGTTTGTCACGTTCTCGAAGATGGTGCTGCCGGAGACGCTGTCCGTAGGCTCCGTATTCAGTTCGTCCGAACAAGAGCCGAAGCCCATCAGTCCGGCGAAAGACAATATGTAAAGTAGTTTCTTCATAATCTCTTATACTAAATAAAATGGTTATCGTTTAGAATGTAATGTCGACGCCAAGCGAGACGGTGCGCACCGGCACGTAGGCAAAGCTGGTACCTCCGGTGAAGTTGTACTGCGGGTCCATGCCCTTGAGGCGGTTCCACAGGAACACGTTGTCGGCGTTGGCGGAGATGCGCACGTTCTGCATGCCGGCTTTCTTCACCCAGCGTTCGGGCAGGCTGTAGCCCAAGGAGATGTTCTTCAGCGCAAGATAGGACGCGTTTATCAGGTTGTTATCCGTGACGATGTATGATTTGCCGATCTCGATGCGCGGGATGTCGGTGATGTCGCCGGGTTGCTTCCAGGCACGTTCCAGGTGCTTGCTTCGGGCCTGGCCGATGTAGTTGCCGTAGAGCAGGGTTTGGTAGACACCGTCCAGCACCTTGCCGCCGATGGAGTAGGTCAGCAGGACGCCCAGGTCAAAGCCTTTGAACTTGAAGTTGTTGCCGATAGAGCCATACAGGTCGGGAATGCGGCTACCTTGGATGTCGCGGCTGTTCAGCGCTTCCGAAGAGTTGTCCGTGATGTACCGCTCCGTGCGGTTGCCTGCTTCGTCGGTAGCCCATGCCCAGTAGAGTTGCTTACCCGTGGCAGGGTCTACGCCGGCTGCGGATGCCGTATAGAAGGAATTCAGCGTTTCGCCTTCGCGGATGATGTAGCTGCCTCTGATGATTTCCGACGTGTCGGCCAGTTTCAGTACTTCGTTCTTGATGGTAGAACCCATCAGGGTCAAATCCCAGTTGAAGTCGGGTGTATCGAAGATTTTGGCGGAGAGGGAGATGTCCCATCCGCGGTTGCGCATGCTGCCGGTGTTGGCGTTGTAGCCGTCGAAGCCCAGTGACGTGGCCATGGGGAACGACATCAGCATGTCCGTCGTCTTGCGTTGGTACCATTCCACGGCAAGAGACAGGCGGCCGAACAGCTCGGCTTCAATGCCCACGTTCAGGTTGGCGTTCTTTTCCCACTTCAGGTCGCGGTTCTCCAACGAAGACAATACCGCGCCGCTCAACGAAGCGTTCGGGTATCCCAGGTCGTAGAACGACTGCCAGGCGTAGAATGTGCCCAGGTTGTCATTACCCTGCACGCCATAGCTGGCCTTTACGGACAAGTTGTTCACCCAATCCAGGTTTTGCATGAACTCCTCGGACGAGATGCGCCAGTTACCGCCTACCGACCAGAAGTTACCCCAACGGCTGTCTTCATGGAAGCGGGAAGAACCATCCGTACGGAAGCTGGCCGACAGGTAGTATTTGTCGTCATAGTCATAGTTTACACGTGAGAGGATGGACTCTACCGCATAATTATTCTGATAGGAAGAACCGTCTACAAGGGTTGTAGCGGCATCCAGTTCATACAGTCCGCCAAACGGGAAGCCGGTCTTCTGTGCGGAGAGGTAATCGTACGTGTACTTATAGAACTCATGTCCCACCAAGGCGTCTATGTGGTGTGCACCGAATTTGCGGTCGTAGGACAACAGCTGGTTCAGCGTGTAAGTGAACGTGCGCGCCGTGGCCTTGTTGAGTCGTCCGTTGACGGAAACGGCATTGCCGTTATAAGGGTTATAATACGTCATGCCGGCTTGCTGCACCAGGTCGAAGCCATAATTTACCGTCAGCTTCAGGCCTTGCAGCGGTCCTTCCTTCAAGCCGCCCAAGTCCACATGGGCACGTGCACTGAGGTTGTCGCTCAGGGTGCTGTACTTGTCGTCATACAGTGTAGCAATCATGTTCCAGTTGGAGTTGGCACCGGCGGGACGGTTGGCTCCATAGTCAAACACGGGATTGCCGGTATTGTCCAGTACGGTCTGTCCGTTGGCGTCTTTCTCGAATACCGGGAAGATGGGTGCCATCAGCTGTGCCGAATACCACACGTTGGAGTTCGATGAATCCGCTTCGGGGGCGCTGTTGCTCTCGTTGCGCGCATAGTTGGCGTTCATGCCCGCTTTCAGCCACTCCGTTACTTGCGTGTCGATGTTCATACGGCCGCTGTAGCGCTTGAAGTTCGTTGTCTTCAACAGACCGTCCTCGCTCAGATAGCCCAAGGAGAACATGTATTGAGTCTTTTCAGTACCTCCGCTGAACGACACCTGATATTCCTGGCGCAACGGATTGCTGGCCATAGCCTCGTCCATCCAGTCTTCGCTGTAACGCAGTTGCGCGTCGCTTCTTACCTTGCCGGTAACGGGGTCTATCAGTTCCGTGATGGAGTAGTTGAAAGGATTGTATTGCTCGTTGACGCCGAAGATGACCGTGGAACCGCTTTTCATGGCTTCCAGTGCCGCCATGCCGGCCGCTTCCGGCGAAAGTCCGTTGTTCTGTATCTGATTGTTCTTATAAGATTGGTATATTACTTCCAAATAACCGGCTTCGTCCATCGTTTCATAACGGGGAATGGCACGCGACGAGAAACCCCAGTTTGCCTTCAGGTTCACCTTTACCTTTCCTTCCTTACCTTTCTTGGTCGTGATAAGCACTACGCCGTTGGCGCCGCGCGAACCATACAAAGCGCCGGCGGAGGCGTCTTTCAGCACGGTCATCGATTCAATGTCGTTCGGATTGATGGCCGAGATGCTTCCGGAATAAGGAATACCGTCCACCACATATAAAGGAGACTGGGATGCATTGATGGAACCATAGCCGCGAATGACGATGTCTGAGCCGGAACCAGGTTGTCCGGAACCCGATGTCGTCTGTACGCCGGCCACTTGTCCGTCAAGTGCCTTGGTCACATTAGCCACAGGTCTTTCAGCCAGTTTCTCGGACTTCACTGTAGACGCCGACCCCGTGAACGAAGACTTCTTTGCCGTACCGTAAGCCACCACCATGACCTCATCCAGCATTTCAGCGTTCGATTTCAGGTAGATACGCACATTCGGCTTAATACCAACGTGTTGTTCCTCCATACCTACATAGCTGACAATTAACGTCTTCGCGGAACTTGGTATTTTGCTAATTCGCTCATTATTAACTGTCTATGAGAAGGCGCGGGACTTAACCAATAACGTGGAAGACGCCCTGCAGTGCCCCGTGGCGAGGGTGGCAAAGGAATCTTTCTACCCGTTTTCTATCAGATTTTGAGCTTATCTTGCTATTTATCAATTGTTTAATGAACAGCTGCCCCGGATTTGGTTCTACTCATTTTCTATCCGGTTGCGAACCAGGAACGTTTATAGGGAGTCCGTTATGAAAAGAAAAAGCCCTGCTTCGGGAGGGAACACGATTGCTTTTATTTATTTAAATGACAATGTCTGTTGCACAATATGTATATTATTTTATGCAATACAAAGTCGTTATTGAATAAAATTCCACATCGTTGGTGCCAAGGATAGCCGCAACCACTGAAGGAACTGGCGAAAAGGAAAAAATAAGTTTCTATATTACATCCTTTTGGGTATAAAATATGCAAAGGACACCTCTAATATACCTCATCGGGTATATTATTGTAGTCCTATGGTTGCGGGAAGTGCTTATATATATAATATGGTTTACCAGGAAGTACCTTTACTCCCCTCTTATAGCGCCTTTTTACTTAATAATAGGCAGAAACATTGGTTATGAAGAGATTTTGTAGTATATTTGTTTATCCTATCAAAATGAAATTGTTATGAGAAAGATTTTGGGAATTTGCATGGCCATGTCCATGCTTCTTATGCCGGGGAGGCAGGCGGGCGCTTGCACCGGCATCACACTGACCGCAAAAGACAGTGCCCGTATCGTGGCCCGTACCATCGAATGGGGTGGGAGTGAACTGAACAGCCAGTATGTAATTGTCCCCCGTGGACATACCGGACGTTCGTATATACCGGGATATACCTTGGAAGGCATGAAGTTAGTCGCTCAATATGGCTATGTAGGCTTAGCGGTAGAACAGAAAGAGTTTGTGGTGGAAGGACTGAACGAAGCCGGATTGTCGGCGGGGCTATTCTATTTCCCCGGTTATGGGAAATACGAAGCGTATGATGAAAGCCGGAAACAACAATGCGTGACCGACTTTCAACTTGTCTCCTGGATATTGGGGACTTGCGCCACGGTGGATGAAGTAAAAGAGACTGTACCCAAGGCGCTTATCGTAGCCATAGACCCACGTGCTTCTACCGTCCATTGGCGTTTTGCCGATGCTTCGGGACGGCAGATTGTATTGGAAATCGTGGATGGTAAACCTTGCTTTTATGAGAATGAATTGGGCGTGCTGACCAATTCGCCAGGATTTGAATGGCAGATGACGAACCTGAACAATTACGTCAATCTGCTTGCCGGTACGGCGCAACCTCGCCAGTGGGGAACTTCACAGTTGGCCTCTTTCGGGGCGGGAAGCGCATTCTTGGGCTTGCCGGGAGATGTTACTCCGCCTTCACGTTTTGTACGCGCGGCTTTTTATCAGACTACGGCGCCCACTCCCGCAACGGCAGAGGGGGCTATACGCCAAGGTTTCCAGATATTGAATAATTTCGACATTCCCGTCGGGGTTGAGTTTGCCGATGGCAAAATTCCCGCCGACATCCCCAGTGCGACCCAATGGACTACCGCTACGGACTTGACAAACCGGGTCATTTATTACCGCACCATGTACAACAGCGCCATCCGTCGCATCGACTTGTCGCAGATTGACTTCGCTCGTGTAAGCTATTACGTTGCTCCGTTGGACAACGTTAAGAAGCAGCCTTTTGTGCCGGTCGAGATACCGAAATGAACAATGAAAGAGGGGTGCTGTAATAGTACCCCTCCTACCATCATACGCTTCTTTTACGAAGATTCCAATAGCTATAGAGTGCCACGCAGATTGCTACAATAGCAAGGACTGCATTCATTATAGATATTGAGCTATGGCGTGATTGTTACTGATATAACGTACGACGTAAATAGTATCTTCTTTTTCTTTATACCTATTGAAAAAGACATACCATTGTGTATGCTTATTTTTCCGAAAGGCGGCATATCTCAGATTCTTCCCATATTTATTGAAGTACGAAGGCGCGATCTTACTAATTCTACTTGGCAAAGTCTCTTCAATATTGAGGATTAAATCTCGAACATATTGCACGGCGGACTCTTCAAATCCGAAATATTCTTTTTCAAAAAGTATATCTTGCAATTCTTGTAGGTATAGCCGAACCTCGGGCATAAACAAAACGTTCATATTTTATCTCCGTATTTCGCCCTATATGCTTTTCTTATATCTGTCTCAACGCCTATAAGCAATTCTTTTGCACTTATGGCGCGTCTTAAATCTTCATCCGGCTCCAAACGGTCATCTTCACGTGCCAAGACAAAAGTCTCGTTTCCGCCTCGTTGGATGATGATTTTTTCATTCGCGGCCAAATCCAAGTATTTCTTCATATTGCTTCTTAATTCCGATGAACTGATTACTCTCATATCTTCCTATTTTGATTGTAATATTATGGCATACAACAAAGTTCGTATTTTCTTGGGATATATGCAAATTGGGTACCCATTATTCAGCCACAAATATACGCAATTTTAGAAACATAACCTCCAATGCCTGCCTTATTTTGCAACCACACTGCTTTTCCCCAGTCCTCCCATAGGAAATACTCCAGTCCTCCTATGGAAGGACTGTAATCCTCCTGTGGAAGGACTGGAATTTAACCAAGGATGCTTGCCCGTTATTTCCCGCTTTTTACCCGATGCAGCTTTAAGTCCTGCACGATGGTGCGATCCATGACACTTGCATACACCTGTGTCGTCTTTACGCTCTTGTGTCCCAAAAGTTTCTGCACCGTAGTAATGTTTACACCATTATATATCAGCAGTGTGGCGTTCGTATGGCGGGCGGTATGAAACGAGACACGCTTCTCCAGTCCTGCCGCTTGTGCGATTCGTTTCAGTTCCTTGTTCACGTTCGAGTTGTTTTTCAGGCGGAAAAACGATTCCAAATCCTTCCGGTAATCGTGCAGAATGGCGATGGCCTTGCCCTCAAACAGAAGATTGAGAGGCAAATGCACCTCCACGCCCGTCTTTACGGCACGATAAATCAGCCAGGTCTCTTGGCGCATCCGCACCAGATTCGTTGAGTTGAGGCGTATGAAATCTGAATAGCGCACCCCCGCATAACAGCAAAACAAGAAAGCATCCAATGTCTTCCGGTAGCGGTGGCTTCCTTCGCTTTCTCTCAGGTGTTCAAGACGGGCCAATTCATCCGGCGTCAGGTGCGTATGCCGGTATTCCACTGTTTTTATCCTGTATTTCCGGAAAACGTATTGTTGCTCGCTCAGGTAGTCTTTGTTGATAGCTTGGTTGATGTAGCGTTTCAGGTGCTTCATGTGCTTGGCTATCGTATTGGCATGATACCCCTTCTGACTTAAAAAGTATTCGAAGGAACATACCAGTTCGAAAGTCAGCTCTTGGAAAAGAATGTCGTCCCTAAATGCCTTGAGCAGCACCAGGGTGGAATGATGATTGCGACGGGACGACTCTTTCAAATGGGCTTCCCTGAGTTCTTTTTCATAGAAGGCCAGGAATGACTGGCTGTTTCCCCCTTTGTAGATAAGGTGTTTGATAGTCTCCAGCGAGACAGGTTTGCCCTGCAGCCACAATTCCAGTTCCATCTTTTCTATCCGAGCCACATAATCGCGAAGCCATTGGTTCAAAAAATGTTCGTTAGGATGCCTCTTCACCCCCATCCGTCGGCTATCCCATTGTTCCGGCCTTAGATAAATGTGAGTGGAGAAATATTTTTTTCGATTGTGCTGATAAGCCTCCAACTGCACTAAAGCTCTTCCGTCCTTATTCAATCTCTTTCTTCGGTTAAAAACCAGTCTGTAAACTATTTTATCCATATTCCCATTCTTTTTACGGGCAATTTGTTCAATGAAACACCTGCTCGTCAAAAGCTCTCATCGGGCGGGTGAAACATCTTTCGTAAAGGCTCCATTTCCGTCCGGTGAACATCGTTCCAAAGATAGTTTCAAGCCTCCATATATGTTCTTTAATATTGTTTTCTACCATGTTTTAGCGATTGCCTTTTAACGTTTTTGTATAAAAAGCGTATAGCTATTATACTTTTGCATAAAAAGAGCTGCTCGCATATTGACACTTCTTTGGCGTCCTGTTGGCGGTTTCGAATAAAAAGAGCTGTTATTGAACATAAATAAGAGTCTGCGACTAACATTTTGATAGATTTTGCAGGTTTTTCGCAAAAAACAATTGCTCATTACTTATTTATTAATAATTTTGCATTTCGTTAGAGTTAAGAAACAATTAATGTAAAGTTAAACTTTAAGAGAGAATTTATGAAAAGAAAATTAATGCTGTTATTGGCCTGCTTGTTTGTCGGGATAGGCTTAGTAACTGCCCAAAATCAGACGGTCACAGGTGTCGTGATTTCGGAAGAGGATGGGCAGCCAGTTATTGGAGCGTCAGTGAGGGTAGAGAATACGCAGCTCGGCGCTATTACGGACGTAGATGGTAGGTTTAGAATTTCGAATGTACCAAGTTCCGCGAAAACGTTAATTGTCAGCTACGTAGGTATGCAGGAGCAGAAAGTGGCTGTAAAACCGAATGTAACGGTATATTTGAAGTCAAATACGGAGCTGCTGGATGAAGTGATGGTAGTTGCCTACGGTACAGCAAAGAAGTCTTCGTTTACCGGTTCGGCCTCAGTGGTGCAGTCGGAGGAGATTGGCAAGATACAGACTTCCAACGTGGCCAACGCTTTGGAAGGTAAGGTTGCGGGTGTGCAGCTGAACAATGCTTCCGGACAGCCGGGTGCCACTACGCCTACCATCCGCATTCGTGGTATCAGCTCCATCAATGCAGGTAACGACCCGCTGATTATCTTGGATGGTTCTCCTTACAACGGTGACTTGAACAACATCAGTTCGCAGGATATCGAGTCGATGACCGTATTGAAGGACGCCGCTTCCAACGCCTTGTATGGTGCACGTGGTGCCAACGGTGTGATTATCATCACCACGAAGAAAGGTAAGGCAGGCAGAGCTACGGTGACGGTAGACGCCAAATGGGGCTCGAACTCCAGAGCCTCACGCGACTACAACTACGTGAAAGACCCCGCCCAATATTATGAAATGTACTACGGCGCATTGAAAGACTACTATTTAAGCCAAGGCCAAAGCGAGGCAGCCGCTCACGCTAATGCCAACACCAATATGTTGGGCTCCGGTGACTACGGTTTGGGCTACAATGTATATACTATTCCCGAAGGACAATATCTGATTGGTACCAACGGCAAGCTGAATCCCAATGCTACATTGGGCAACGTGGTCAACGGCTATATGATACGTCCTGACAATTGGTTGGATGAGGCTTACAAAACCGGTCTGCGTCAAGAGTACAATGTCAGCATATCCGGCGGTACGGACAAATCTTCTTTCTATACTTCTATCAGCTATTTGAAGAACGAAGGTATTACAGAGAAGTCTGATTATGAACGTCTGACGGGTCGTCTGCGTGCTGATTACCAAGTAAAGGAATGGTTGAAGGTAGGTGCCAATATGGCTTATACCCACTATGACGTCAACCAGTTGAGTGAAGACGGTAACTCCGGCTCTTCTTCCAATATCTTTGCTTTGGCGACAAGTGTTGCTCCCATCTATCCGTTGTATATCCGTGACGAACAGGGCAACATCATGAAGGATAGCAATGGCTTTACGATGTATGACTTCGGTAACGGTGACAATGCCGGTTTGGAGCGTCCTTACCTGAGTGGTAATAACCCCTACGCTTCCAACTTGTTGGACACCAACAATAATGAAGGTAACGCCGTCACGGGTACCGCGTTTGCGGAAATCCGTTTCTTGAAAGACTTCAAGTTTACTTGGACCAGCGGCGTGGCTCTTGACGAGACTCGTGTGAACGGCTACACCAATCCTTATTATGGACAGTACGCTTCTTCCAACGGTATAGCCTCCAAGTATCACGTTCGTAATCTCGCTTACAACCACCAGCAACTCTTGAACTGGAAACGTAGTTTTGGCTTGCACAATGTAGACGTGATGTTGGGACATGAATCTTTCCGTTATAAATATTATGAGTTATCTGCCAGCAAGTCGAACTCGTTCGACCCGAGCAACATTGAACTGTCCGGTGCCATTACGAATGTAAACAGCAACTCATACACAACCGACTACAACACGGAAGGTTATTTCGGTCGTGTGCAATATGACTTCGATGAGAAGTATTTCGTTTCCGGTTCTTACCGCCGCGACGCTTCCAGCCGCTTCCATCCGGATCACCGTTGGGGTAACTTCTGGTCGGCCGGTGGCGCTTGGATTATTTCCAAAGAGAGCTTCTTCGATGTAGAGTGGGTTGATATGTTGAAGTTGAAAGCTTCATACGGTTCGCAAGGTAACGACAACATCGGTAACTACCGCTATGTCAATACCTATACCATCGTAAATGGTGGAGGCTATCCTGCCGCATTGCCCGAGACGATGGGTAATCCGGACATCACGTGGGAAACCAACGGTAACTTCAATGCCGGTGTGGAATTCGAACTCTTCGGCGCCCGTTTGAACGGTGGCGTGGAATATTTCTACCGCAAGACCAGCGACATGTTGTTCAGCTTCCCGCTGTCCCCTTCGTTCGGCTATACTTCTTACTTCGCCAATGTGGGTGATATGCGCAACCAGGGTGTGGAACTCGATTTGAAGGCTACCCCCATCAAGACGAACGACTTCACTTGGGACATCAACTTGAACTTGACCCACTACAAAAACAAGATTACTTACCTGTCTGAACAGAGCAAGACTATGACTGTAGATGGGGTTCCGGGCTACAGCAGCAGTAATTACTATTTTGGCGAAGGAGAACCGCTTTATACCTACCGTTTGAAACGCTATGCAGGTGTGAATCCGGAAACCGGAGAAGCCATGTATTATATGAATGGTAAGAATGGATTGGAAACGACTACGAACTATGCGGATGGCGACTACTATTTGTGCGGTACGGCACTGCCCGACGTTTACGGTGGTTTCGGCACCAGCCTTAGCTACAAAGGCATTGACTTGTCGATTGATTTCACTTACCAGTTGGGCGGACAGGTCTATGACGGCGATTACGCTTCTTTGATGGGCTCGCCCACTTCGGACAGCAAGGGTACAAACTTCCATGCGGATTTGTTCAATTCGTGGACTCCGGACAATACCGGTTCCAACATTCCGCGCTTCCAGTTCGGTGATGTGTCTAATTCCTCAGACCGTTTCCTGACAAGCGCTTCTTACTTGAGCTTGCAGAACATCAACTTGGGTTATACGTTCCCGGCTTCGCTTACTCGTAAGTTCGAAGTAGAGAAAATCCGCGTGTATGTGACGGCAGACAACGTATGGTATTGGTCGAAACGTCAGGGCTTGGATCCGCGTCAAAGCATCACGGGCTCGGTAACCAACGCTTACTATGCCCCGATGCGTACTATTTCCGGAGGTATTACTTTAACATTCTAAACTTAAAACAGAACATTGAGCAATATGAAAACAAATCTATATAAATTCTTAGCGGGAGTCTGCCTCTCTTCCACGCTGG
Organism: uncultured Bacteroides sp.; assembly: GCA_949300425.1. GTDB lineage: Bacteria > Bacteroidota > Bacteroidia > Bacteroidales > Bacteroidaceae > Bacteroides. The sequence continues at coordinate 22,932 of CASGED010000086.1, read as the reverse complement.
TGATGACGACCGGCTGTATTGAGGAGACGTTCCCCACCAACGGTGCCACGGAAGATCAGTTGACGGCTTCGCAAACGGCTACTTCCGCCATGCTTTGGGCCATGCCTTCCGTGCTGAACAAATACGCTACGATTGATGGAAGCTACCATTGGGACTGGGGCTATGGCTCCATCATGCATGTGCGCGACGTGATGACAGAGGATATGGCTGTGGTCAGCTCTGGTTACGACTGGTACAGCAGTTGGGAACAAAACCTCTATCAAGGTGAGGATTATATCTATCCCCAGTTCATCTGGAACTACTATTGGAAGGCCGTTCAGACAACCAACAAACTGATAGCCGCCATTGACGAGGAAACGGCTACCGAACCGTTGATGGGCTATTTGGCTGCCGCACACGCTTACCGTGCGATGTTCTATTTGGATATGGCGCGCATGTACGAGTTCCTGCCGAATGATAAGACTGAAGGAGCCAATGTGGAGGGCCTGACAGTTCCTATTGTAACGGAAAGCACGACTGAGCAAGACGCGCGCAACAACCCGCGCGTACCCCGTCAAGAAATGGCGGATTTCATCCTTTCCGACTTGGATTTTGCAGAACAACACATAGAGAAGTTGGAAGAAGATGTCAAAGCATTGCCCCATTTGGATGCCGTATATGGACTGAAGGCCCGCCTGTATATGTGGTTGGAAAATTACACCGAAGCCCGCACTTATGCCCGCCAGGCCATCAATGCATCGGGGTTGAATCCGATGTCAGAGGATGAATGCTTGAGCACTTCCAATGGCTTCAATAACATTGACGCATGGATGTGGGGCTCACAGATGGTAACGGAAGATGATGTAGTACAGACCGGTATCTTGAATTGGGCGTCGTGGATGTGTAACGAAACTTCATTTGGTTATTCCGGTCAAGCCCCTTATATTTTGATAGGCGCCAGCCTGTATGACCGGATGAGCGATACTGATTTCCGCAAGAAGATGTGGAAAGCCCCGGAAGGCGGAATGCTGGAAGGCGAGACGGAGTTCCTCACCTCTTCCAGCCCAACGTTTGGTTACTTTGGCGACCGTCTGCCGGAATACGCTTCCGTGAAGTTCCGTCCCGCCGAGGGTAACTGCGATGACTATACGGTGGGCGCTGCCACGGCTTTCCCATTGATGCGTGTGGAAGAGATGTATTTCATCGAGGCTGAAGCTGCCGCACAGGTGGGTGACGCTCAGGCCGCTACGTTGCTGACCAACTTTATGGCGAGCTATCGTGACCCGGATTACGTCACTTCCGCTACGGGTGAGGATTTGATTGAAGAAATCGTTTTCCAGAAACGTATTGAGTTGTGGGGCGAAGGACAGACGTTCTTCGATGTGAAGCGTCTGAACATGTCCGTTACACGCGGTTATGAAGGAACCAATTTTGCTGCAGAGAAACGTTTCAATACCAACGGGCGTCCGGCGTGGATGAATATCAGTATTGTACAGACGGAGAAAAACAACAACGCCGCGTTGATTGGCTTCGAAAATCCGGATCCGAGCCAGGTGTATGAACCTTGGGTAAGTGACGCCGAAGAATAAAAGGAATAAATAAACATTAGACGAAAAAGATTAATTGATATGAAAAGAATAAATACTTTACTGCTTGCTTTGCTGAGCGTCGTCACATTGACGTGGACGTCCTGTAACGACAGCATTGAGTATACGCCGGTGGGTCCTGTAGAGGGAGCGGGCGTGTACTTCCCAACCTCGACGCGCACTTCTTATGAACTTGAGGGAACTTCGGGCAGCATCACTTTGGACGTTATGCGTACCGATTCTGTAGGTGCTCTTGACGCAACGCTTACCACCACTTTCACGGAAGGCGGTGAAAGCGTATTTACCGTACCGGCTTCTGTCAGCTTTGCCGACGGCGCGTCTACTTCGAGCATGACCATCAACTATGATAACCTGGTGCAAGGCACTACGTACAACGTCACGATGGCTTTTGACGAAGGTACACCGTACGCCAACTCCTCATTGACACTGACGTTCCTGTATCCGGAGGAGGTTGTGTACACGTGGAAAGAGGTTTCCAAAAATGCGATTCTGAAAGAAAGTATTTTTGGATTCCTTAGCATGAGTAATGTGGAAACTACTGGTATTGTAGTAGAAAAAGCCAATGAAGGCAATGTTTATCGTTTCCGTGTTCCATTTGATAATGAATATTTTTATGATGCATTCGAGGGGAATGTCTTCGAAGAAGAACCTGCACCAGAAGAAATTCCATATATCATAGTGGACGGGGAAACATATAAAGATGATAACGGCAATTCGTTGTATTATATTGCGCCTACCGCATTGGGATTCTCGTTCTCGTATGATGGTCAGTATATTTATATAGACACGGCGGATAAGACGACAGCTAATTTTGGTTCTGTGGCAGGAAATCTTTCCGCGGGAGGAGCTAATATTCCAGTAACAAGTACGGATTATCCATTGGGCTCTTTTGATGAGAAAAAGCAAATATTGAATTTGGGAACTGTGTTTATGTATGTAGATGGGGTTGGTTATCAGGTTATTGATAGTAAAACTACAGATGTTTATCTTGCCCTCGACCCCGCACTGTTGGAGCCTGACTACGACCGCGACTATACTTGGCATTCCGTACCCGAAGCGACCGGTTTCTTCACATCCGAACTGTTGGGTGAAAGTTGGATGCAGGCAGTAGAGCAATCTGATGAAGATCCGACCTTCTATCGTATGCCGAACTTGTATTCCAATGCGGAAAAGGCTCACGTTTATTTCTATATAGACGAGAAAGGTGCTGTGAGCATTCCGAGAGGCCAAGACACCGGCCTGACTACATTCGGCAACATGGTTCGTCTGGAAGGTACGCCTAACCGTTCGTCTTATGATGCGGAAACAGGCACATTGACACTTGCCTTCACGTTCTACCTCTCTAACGAAGATGGCGATGCCTTAGCCGACCTTGTCAGCGTAACGGAAACATTCTTGTGGGGACAATCCAGCGAGTTTGTGGCAGCTGATATTACGGATTATGTAGGCAACTGGCTTGTAACCTTTGAGAGCGGCGAAGATGGGGGGCAGTCGCCTGTAACCATCTCTCAAGCCGATGCAACTACACTGAAAGTACAAGGTCTTTCGTTGATGAATCCAGCTACGTATGACGATGCCATGTACCTTGACTACGATGCAGCCAGTGGACAAGTTGTCTTCAATTTCCAGCAAGTGGCACCAGATCCTGAAGGATACTTAGGCTTTGTAGCGCCGTTTAACTCTGCGGAAGGAACGCTGAGTATGGAAAGCTTGATTGGTGGCTTGACCCGCAACGGTGTATTGAAGTTTACAGATGCTCCTACCAACCAAGGCACATATGATTCTATGATTTACTTGATTTCGCCCAATGGTCAACAGTTCGGCATGATGACTGGTTATTGGAACTACTTGGAGTGGGAGCCCTATACTGAGACCGCTTCAACAAAGTCTCTGAAGTTTGCAGCTCCAAAGACTTTCAAGCCCACGGTTAACAAAGGCTTTACTCCGCGCCGCACGTACAAGACCGAGTTGAACATCAAACCTCAGCCTGCGCAGAAGCGTAACGCAAGTTCGCTCCGTACAAAGATGAATGTCTCTCTGCCTGCCGCAGGAAACAATTTCAGCTTGGTGCGTTGATAGGTTGAAACTGATACACATATTAAAAGAAGAAGGGTGTACCCGCAAGGGTGCGCCCTTTTTAATTGCCGCATGTAAGTCTTGACGGTTGGGGAGCGGTGCCCGTTCGGAATGAAAACAATATACAAAAAATGGCCGTGCCCATTGGGCGCTGATTTTAGGTTACTAACCCGGAGGGCGAATGTTACTAACATAAGAGGGGTATGTTAGAAACATTCGGCCCTTAGGTTAGAAACATTCTTGGACCTTTGCCGGGAGGCTTTTGGGACGGGATTGGCGCTTTCTGATTGATGTGAATCATAAATGTGAACAAAAACGGCATTTTCGTTTGCCGATTGCAGGAAAGGCATTACTTTTGCACCGTCTTAACGCACGACGCACTTCGTTAGGATTCTGAAGGATATGATGAATAATGTATTGAATAAGATTAAGGGGCATCCGCAAGTAGTGGAAGGGACGGCTTACGCCATCCTGTTCACCATGGGAACTTGCCATCTGCTGAACGATATGATCCAGTCGGTTATTCCCGCCATTTATCCTTTGTTGAAGGACAAGTTCGGTTTCACGTTCGCCCAGATTGGCGTCATCACATTGGTCTTTCAGTTGACATCTTCTGTGCTTCAGCCTTTCGTCGGGCGGTATGCCGACCGTCATCCTCAACCTTACTCGTTGGCCACGGGCATGTGCTTCACGTTGGTCGGTCTGGTGGCGTTGGCTTTTGCTCCCAACTTCCTGCTGATTCTTTTGTCGGTAGCCTTGATAGGCTGTGGCTCGTCCGTATTCCATCCTGAGGCTTCGCGCGTGGCCCAAATGGCGTCAGGCGGAAGGAAGAGCCTGGCGCAATCCATCTTTCAGGTAGGCGGCAACGGTGGGAGCGCGTTCGGGCCGCTATTGGCCGCATTGATTATCATCCCTTACGGACAGCATGCCGTGGGATGGTTCGCCTTGGCGGCTTTGCTTGCCTCCTTGCTGTTGACAAGGGTGGGGTATTGGTATAGCCTGGTGCTGAATGAAATAAGGGTGCATCACCGCAAACGGCAAGGCGTGTCCTGCAACCTGCCCGAAAAGACCGTGCGCCTGGCGTTGGGCATCTTGGTGCTGATGATTTTCTCCAAATATTTCTTCAACGCCTGCATGACGAGTTACTTCACTTTCTATCTGATGGAGAAATTCGGCGTCACGGTGCAGCAATCCCAATATTGCCTTTTTGCCTACTTGGCCGCTTTTGCCGCGGGCACCTTGTTAGGCGGATTCTTGGGCGACCGTTATGGGCGGAAATATGTCATTCTGTTCTCCATCCTCGGCGCGGCTCCTTTCACGCTGGCCATGCCTTACCTCAATTTGGGCTGGACGATTGTGATGGCGGTCATTACGGGACTTATCATAGCCTCCGCTTTTTCGGCCATTGTAGTCTACGCGACTGACTTGAAACCAGACAAAGTAGGAATGGTAGCGGGCGTATTCTTCGGTCTGATGTTCGGCCTGGGCGGCATCGGTTCGGCCTTCTTCGGCTGGTTGGCGGACTTAACGAGTATTGAATTTATTTTCCACGTCAGTACGTGGTTACCCTTATTGGGGGTCATTGCCGTATTCTTGCCCGATGTGCGTCCCGCGAAAACAATCAAATAGAACATCTTATGAGGAACTGCATTCAAACTTTACGTTATCCGGCTCCGTGCGGAGAGATGATACTCGGCTCTTACGGAGACAAGCTTTGCCTTTGTAACTGGGTGGAGGAGAAACATCCGGGACGTGTGGACAAGCGGCTGCGGACTTTCTTAAAAGCCGGTTATGAAGAAGCGTCCTCGCCGGTAGTGGAAGAGGCGGTGCGCCAGTTAGACGAGTATTTCCGGAAAGAGCGTACCGTGTTCGATGTCCCTTTACTGTTCGCCGGGAGCGATTTCCAGAAACGGGTGTGGAGGCTGCTGCTTGACATTCCCTATGGGCAGACCATTTCCTATGGCGAGATGGCACGGCGGTTGGGCATGCCGACCGCCGTCCGTGCCGTGGCCAATGCCAACGGAGCCAACGCCATCTCCATCTTTGCGCCCTGCCATCGGGTGATAGGAAGCAACCGATCATTGACCGGCTACGGAGGAGGGATTGAAGCGAAAAAGTTTTTGTTGGAGTTGGAAAAAAGCAATTTATCAAGCCGGCTCTAAAATATCCAACAACTTTATATGTAGTTTCTGTTCCAACTCTGCAATACTTTTGAAAGAGAAGTTAACTTTTCCTGATAACAGTTTGCTTATATATTGAGGTGACACGTTCAAACGCTCTGCCAATGCATTCCGGTTCAATCCGTTCACTTCCATATATTCCACTAAAGACAAAGCAATGGAACGTGACCATTCCAACCAAATCTTATTCTCCTTTCGCCATTTCGCATTTTCTTCAAAATGTGACGGAGAAATGCTTTCGTGTTCCTTCAAAAAATCAATAGTTGTTCTCATTTTTAGTCCTCCTTATTTAAATCAACAAAACTATCTTCATGCAAAGATAGAAAAGTTTTACGTATAAACCTATAAGTTTAGCTGTTTAATTATCAATGGCAAGAATGAATATTAGGAAGATTGGAATTATTTGATGATTTTGTACGAACGCCTCAAAAATATGTGTTATCTTTGCCCCAACATCCGAAGGGAATAGATTTAGCAAGAACAAGAACATGAAACCAAATGTATCTCAACCCCAAGTCGTTGTGTCGATGACCTCGTTTCCGGCAGCCATACCGTATGCCGTGCAGGCTGTCCGCTCCCTCTTGGACGGATCCGTACTGCCCGACAAGGTGGTGCTTTACCTGACCTTCGCCCAGTTCGGCGAAAAGGGACTGCCGCAGGAGCTTTTGGCTTTGGCCGACAGCCATCCCGTCTTCGAGATACGGGATTATGACCGGGATATCCGTTCCTACCGGAAACTGATTCCCGCCTTGCGGGATTTTCCGGATGCCGTTATTGTCACGGTGGACGATGATGTACACTATCACAAACACATGTTGCGTGACTTGCTGCGTCTGCACGAGCAGATGCCCAAAGCCGTATTGGCCCATCGCGCCAAGCTCATGAAGCCGGGCAAACCTTACCGCCAATGGAGGAAATACCGGTGGTATCATTTCTTGCTCAAACGGATTCACGCAGGCTTTACGAATATACAGACCGGTGTGGGCGGCGTGCTGTATCCTCCCCATTCCTTGAAGTCGGACATGCTGGATGTAGACTTGTTCACCCAAATAGCCCCTACCACGGACGACATCTGGTTTTGGGCAGCGGCGGTGGCGAACGGCACTCCCGTCGTACCCGTACCCTTCGGGCATAACAAACCGAAGGGGGTGGGGAAGCCACGGACATTGTCGCTGAAGACTACGAACTTCAAGTCGGGCACGGACAAGAATGCGGCAGCGCTGAAGGCGATTGTGGAGAGGTTTCCGGAAGTGGGGGAGCGGATTGGGTATCTTTAAATATTGTCTTCAATCATATTTTCGTGATTCATTTAATATATTATTTTTTTTTGTATTATCTTTGTAGTATTATCCGGTGTAATAAGAGAAAAATATAATGAAAAGAAATTTGTTGTTTACAGAAGATGAGCAAAAGGAAATGGAATTGGAAAGCCGGAAGAAATGTGCAAGTTTCTTCTTCACATTAGCTCAGCTTGTCTTTACAGCCTTTATAGTTGGCAGTTTGGTGATTTTCTTCTCTGATTTCAATTTTACATGGCGGATATTGTGTATGTTTATTTTTGGTGTCATTTTTATGGTGACATTATTTAAGGCCGCTTTGGTTTTCTATAATTTAAATATAAAAGAAGAGGAGGAGACAGAATGAATGCAGGACTTGTTTTAATGGGGTTGATGACCGCATGCTCCGTGATTTTTTATCTCATTATCCGAACGGACAAAGGCCGTAAATGGTTGATGGGGGGACATTGATTGGGTTATGGAAAACGGACAAAAGATAATCGTTTCGCTGACTTCATTCCCTGCCGCTATACCCTATGCGGTAGAGGCTATACGCTCGGTTTTGAACGGCTCGTTGCTGCCAGACAAGATTGTACTGTATTTGGACGCGCAGAAGTTTCCGGGCGAAGTGCTCCCTCCAGCGCTTGAAAAGCTCAAAGCTGAAAGCCCTATCCTTGAAGTCAGATTTGATCCGGCTGAGATACGTTCCTACAAAAAGTTGCTTCCGGCATTAAGAGACTTTCCAAATGATGTCATTGTCACCATTGATGATGACATCCGTTATCATCCGAACATGTTGCGCGATTTAGTCCGGTTGCACAAGCGGTTGCCCAATGTCATCATTGCACATCGGGTAAGGAAAATAAAGCTTAACACACCCTATCGGAAATGGCGGAAATATAAGTGGTATGATTTCATCTTCAAGAAATACCATTTCAGCTACCTCGCCATGCAGACGGGGGTAGGCGGGGTATTATATCCTCCCCATTCATTGGATGAAAAGATGCTCGACCCTGCACTTTTCATGGCAATGGCTCCCACCAATGATGATGTATGGTTCTGGGCGGCAGCTGTGTCAAGCGGCACCTACGTCGTTCCTCTTCCCAACGGACAACGTACGGCCAAAGGTGTGGGGAAGCCTATGGAATATGCCTTGATGAACGTCAATCTCAAATCCGGCAAAGACCGCAATAGGGAAGCGTTGGAGAGAATATTGGAATATTTCCCAAAAATAAGAATAATAGCATTAGGAAAAGAACCGTAGTCTATCGATTCCTTATCATTTGCAACCTATAATGGGAAACCAAAAATCTTTCATTTTTCCTTTGTACCATCCGTGGCAACCAAAAGGCAAACGTTTCCCATTCTCTTTGTAGCAGAGAGCGGGATATTTATCGAAACTGAACTGTAGTGCCTTTTTATAGTTTGGATAGCTAAATTTCATCCCGTGTTTATTTACTTCCAATGCGAAGAAGAGATCTTCATTGGAAGTGTAACCAGGCTTGGACAAATGCTTATGTATGACATCTTGCAGTTGTTCCGTAGCCTGCAAATGACTTGACACTTTTCGCAAAGAAAATCCGCCATTTCCTACTTTAAAATCTTTTTCAGTGCGCCACTTACTGTGGAAACGTTTACGCCATTGCTTAAGCAAAGGCAAACGGAAATGCATGGGGACCGACCAAGGCGCACCAATATAGTCATACCCCTCTTTACACCAGCCAAGCAATTCATCACGAAAAACATAAGCATCCAGTTGGCATATCAATAAATATTTTGTATTTGAAAAGCGAGCATAGAAGTCAGAAGACATCATCAAGCGATTATAACCGTTGATTCCATGGAAATATTCATCATCAAAGACTTCTTCTGTACATCCGGAAATTTCTTTCAGTAAAGGACTTATATCCAACTCTTTCGGGTGGATGAATACAAAAGGATATGCTTTCAATACTTTCCTGTTCTGTTCCAAGGAAATCCGCTCATAATCATCTAATTGATTTCTGTAAATTGGGACAATTACTTTTACAAGCGTATCAAGTGTATTCATTTCTACTTTAATTCCTTCAATCGGTTTTTAAATAGTATTTACTTCACTCTTCTATGTCATTCAAGTCATACTGCTCAAAGTAGCTGAAGTCACGCAAGGTGTTGATGCGGGCACGGCCACGGGCACGCTTTTCGAGGAACTCTTCGTAAGACTTCACCGCATAATGGTTGATACGGATGACATCCTGCTGAGGCTTGCGGTCACGGAAACCTTTCTTCAGCGGCATGCCATGGGAATCGGCCGCACGTCCGGATATACGCGCCGCCTCGTGACAACCTACCATGGTGCAGACACGTCGAGGGTCGACAATGCTCTTTACATGCGTATTCAGTTGGTGTTCCGGGAGGGAATGTTTTCGGAATCTCTCCATCACACATCCCGGTTCCTGCTTCTTGGCTCCTCCGCTTCCATACACTAACCAGTTAATCTCTACTACTGAGAATTTTTCCATACGGTGCAGAAAGTCGGGGATTGATTTGTCTTTTATCGGTACAATGAATTCATCCAAATCGATAACCGCCAGCCAACGAACCTCCAACCGGTGACGCTCAAAGCAATCATCATAAGCGGGAAGCTGTTGTTTCTTGCCGGGCCAGTAGTTGTATTCCACCAATCCCGATTCCACATAGGGAGCCAACACCTCTTTGGTACAATCCGTGCTCTCATTGTCATAGATGTAGAACTTCTCCACTCCGTGCGCGCGATGCCACTCTATCCATTCCTTGAAATAAGGACCTTCGTTTTTGGCGATGGCGCATACCGCCAGATAATATTGAGGAGGCGTATGGTCACGCTTCATCCTAAGTTTCAACTTCAAAGCCTTGATAGGCCCATAGCGCAGGATGCCACGCCATCGGTTACGTGTCATTTTGTGCGGAATGACACCCGCTATGATTTCTGCAAGAACCTTATTCATGGTTAGTTGTTTTATAATTCAAAGCTCGACTTTTCCGGCAATATATACTCAAAAGCGTTCCTGATGTTCTCCATCACTTGGGCATAGTGGCGGATATGGATATTGTCGTTGAGGCAAACCAACGAATAGGCTTGCTCGCGGATGGCACGGACAGCTTGCTTGGGCCGAATCATCAGTGGAAACATCTTGGTGTCGCGATACGTGTTGTAAGGTTCGAAGTTTCCCCGGCAGATTTGCCACGTACGGAAAAGCTCCGGCGTGTAGTCGGTCAAGGCACGGAAACGGTTGGCCGATGTCTCGGTCAGCTCTTTCTCCGCCACGGCCCATACTTCCTCAAACGTGGTTTTCAGGTAGGGCTGCGCGTTATGAGGAGTCCGCAAAGTGATAAACTTATCGTAATGCTTCAGCAGATAGTTCCAACGGGCACGGGAGCCGTAGCTCGGGTGGAACCATTTGTCGTGGTCGCGTGCCATCACCTCTTTCTTGTCGAAATGGCGGTTGATGATTTTCAGGTTGTTCTTAATGCGCTTATACCATTGGGACCACGAAGGATTGTAGAGGAAAGTGGCGATGTCGCAAGGCAATCCGTTGCGGAAGAATCGCTCTTGTCCGATGGTGTTTATGATATAGAAATCATCATTGAAATAGACAAAATGCTCCGCCAAACCGGGGATTTGATGCAGATAACGCTCTATCACCACCGAATTGTAGGTGGGCAGGAACTGGGACGGGATATAGTCTTTGTGATTTACCAGATGAATTTTCGGATGGTTCGCGTCCAGCCACTCCGGCTTCTGTCCGCTGGTCACGAAGTGTATCTTACGCACCCAAGGCGCAAACTTCTCCACCCCGCGAAACCAATACTTCAGAAAGCCATAGTCACGAAAACGAGCTTCGGAAACCCCGTTCTTCGTATTGCCTTTGCGACCGGAATATTTCGCGAAGTCTTCCTGCCATTTCGGGTCGTTCATATCCACCCACGTGATTACAAAATCTATATCCATCATCATTATTTTATTATATCTTCCTTTTCGGCATGTTTGAAGCGATTGTGCGTCCAAAGGTATAATTCCGGTTGGCGTAGAATCGCTTGCTCCAAATGCTTGAAATAGAGTGCAGTCAATTCAAAGTCGGGCAACGAACGGGGATTTTCGTGCAGCCGGACAAATTCGGCTTCGTAATATCCCCTGCGGATTCTCCTCACATCCAGGTAGAAAGCCTCAAATCCATAATGCTTCGTAATCTTTTCCGAACCGACCAGCACGGGCGTCTTATGATGCAGGAAAGACAAGAAATGACGCGACTCCCGGAATTTAGGCGACTGGTCGGCTATGAACCCGATGGCGCAAACCCGGTGATTGCCTGCCAGTTCGGTGATATAGCGTGCCGTCTTGTGCATGTCCACGCTGACGGCTCCCATGCGTCCCCGAAGGTGCAACATCAGCCTGTCCATGTGGTCATTACGCAATTTATGGTAGATTTGAGCGCCTATGGCATTCTTTTCCAACCACAAAGGCATGGAGGAAACCCATTCCCAGTTTCCGTAATGTCCCAAATAGATGGAAACGGATTTCCCCTCCTTCAACAAGGCGTTTACGGCTTCGATATTCCTGAACTGCATCCGGCGCTTCATTTCCTCCTGCGATAGGGAAGCTAACTTGCAACTTTCCAACATCATATCCGCGAAGAAACGATAAAACTTATGCTCTATCCGTCTAATCTCCGCCGGGCTTTTCTCCGGGAAAGACTCGGTCAGATTCCGCCGTACTATCTTTCGCCGATAGCGGACAACATCATATAACAAACAAGATATGCCGTCCGCCAGGAAGTATAACACTCCGAAGGGAATGTAGGACAATAGCTTTAGGAAAAGACGAAGCAGGTGATAAATCATATTGTCTTAATCGCTTTTTCTATCCGGGCCAACGTCTCCTCTTTGCCTATCAGTTCAGTGATGTCGAACATGTGGGGGCCTTTGCACTCGCCCACTACCGCCAGACGGAAAGCGTTCATCACGTTGCCCATGTGATACCCCTTCTCGGTTATCCAGCCGATGACAATCTCTTCACAATGTTTGGAGGAGAAGTCGTCAATGCTCTGCAGGAGCGTTGCCAATTCGCCCATTATCCGCGGGGTGTCTTCCGACCAGCGTTTCTTCACGTCTTTCTCGGCGTATGTCTCCGGCGCTACGAAGAAGAAACGGGCCTGATCCCACAATTCCTTGACGAAGTTGACACGGCCTTTCACCAAACCTACGACACGGGTCAGATAGTCATCGCTATAAGCGGATACGTCTATGCCTTGGGCGGCCAATACGGGCTTGAACAACGCTGCCACTTCGGCATCCGGTTTCTTCAGGATATATTCGTGGTTGAACCAGATACCTTTCTTGTAGTCGAACTTGGCGCCTGCCTTGCTGCAATGGCTCAGGTTGAAGAGCTTTATCAGCTCGTCCATCGACATCAGTTCCTGGTCGTTGCCCGGATTCCATCCCAACAGGGCGAGGAAGTTGATGACCGCTTCGGGCAGATAGCCGGCTTCGCGATAACCGGAAGATACCTCGCCCGTCTTGGGGTCGTGCCACTCCAAGGGGAATACAGGGAAACCCAGACGGTCGCCATCACGCTTGCTCAGTTTCCCGTTGCCTTCAGGCTTCAGCAAGAGAGGAAGGTGGGCAAATTCCGGCATGGTGTCTTCCCAGCCAAACGCCCGATAGAGCAGCACGTGCAAGGGCGCGGAAGGCAACCACTCTTCGCCACGGATGACATGGGACACTTCCATCAAGTGGTCGTCCACGATGTTGGCCAAGTGATAAGTAGGCAATTCATCGGCCGACTTGTAAAGCACCTTGTCGTCAAGGATGGAGGAGTTGATAACCACCTCGCCCCGAATCAGGTCGTGTACATGCACGTCCTCGTTCGGCTCTATCTTGAAGCGAACGACGTATTGCTTGCCTTCGGCTATCAGCTCGTCCACTTCTTCCTGCGGCAGGGTCAGCGAATTGCGCATCTGCATACGGGTAGAGGCATCGTATTGGAAGTTGGCAACCTCCTTACGCTTGGCTTCCAACTCTTCGGGCGTGTCGAAAGCGATGTAAGCCTTGCCGCTATCGAGCAAAACCTTTACATATTTCTTATAGATATCCCGGCGTTCGGACTGGCGGTAAGGGCCGTGGTCTCCCCCAAAGCTGACTCCCTCGTCAAAGGGGATGCCCAACCACTTGAACGACTCCAGGATATATTCCTCGGCTCCCGGCACAAACCGGTTGCTGTCAGTATCTTCTATACGGAAAATCAAGTCACCGCCATGTTGGCGTGCAAAGAGGTAATTGTATAAAGCCGTGCGCACACCGCCGATGTGCAAAGCGCCCGTAGGACTGGGGGCAAAACGGACTCTGACTCTTCTTTCTGTCATATGCAAACTATTCTTTATAATATTTTAGGTGGCAAAATTAAGCGTTTTTTTCCATATCATTGTTTTTTTTCGTACTTTTCGCAAAAATTTCGACAGATATGAATAGTTTCAATACAAAAAGGACGGTGAATTATAGAGATTTGCTATATAAAGCGCTCATTTTCATCGGTACGGTGCTCGTCATTGTCTACTTTCTGCCCAGTGACGGAAAGTTCAACTATCAGTTTGATATCAACAAGCCCTGGAAGTACGGACAGCTGATGGCAACCTTCGATTTCCCCATCTACAAGACGGCCGAGGAGGTGAAGCATGAGCAGGACAGCATTTTGCGAAACTTTCAGCCTTACTATACGCTCAATAGCCAGGCGGCACAGACGGCCATCAACAAACTGAGAGAAAGATATAACGCTACGACTCCGGGAAGCGCGACCGACCGGAAATACCTGCCTTACATCGAACGGATGCTGAACAAGGTCTATAAACAGGGTATCATGGACACCGATGCGCTGGCAAGCCTGCAAAAGGACAGCGCGCATGATGAAATACGCATCGTAGACCAAAAGATGGCGTATTCGCAGGAAGTCAGCAGTCTGTTGTCGGTTAAGCAGGCCTATCAGTTGCTTTTGGAGAACGACACAGTGCATTATCACCCCGGCATCCTACGCCATTACCAGCTGAATGAATATCTGGAGCCGAACCTGACGTACGACACCGAGCGTACGGAGAGCGCCAAGCAAGAGATGCTGGAAAATTACTCGTGGGCGAAAGGCATCGTCCTTACCGGGCAAAAAATTATCGACCGTGGGGAAATTGTAAACTCCGAGACTTACAATATTCTGGAAAGCCTGAAGAAAGAATCGGAGAAACGCAACCAAAGCGTGGGCCAAAAGCGTCTGATGTGGGTAGGGCAGCTGGTGTACGTCAGCATCTTCATGCTCTGCTTCATGCTCTACCTCGACCTCTTCCGCAAGGATTACTACAACCGCAAAGCGAGTCTTTCGCTGCTCTTCGCGCTCGTCATGATTTATTGTGTGGTAACGGCCTCGATGGTGGCTAATAACTTCCTGAACGTTTATGTGTTGCCTTACGCCATGCTGCCTATGGTTATCCGCGTGTTCCTCGACTCGCGCACGGCTTTCATTACGCACGTCATTACCATATTAATATGTTCCATCTGCCTGCGCTATCCGCATGAGTTCATCTTGTTGCAACTCACCGCCGGCCTGGCGGCTATATACAGCCTGAGGGAATTGTCGCAACGCTCGCAGTTGTTCAAGAGTGCCGTATTGGTCATCCTCACCTACGCCCTGCTCTACTTCGCGTTCGAGATGATAACCGAAAACGACCTCTCCAAGCTGAACGGGCGGATGTACATCTACTTTGTCATCAACGGCATCCTGCTGCTCTTCACTTATCCCTTATTGTTCCTGTTGGAAAAGACGTTTGGTTTCACCTCCAACGTTACGCTTGTGGAGTTGTCCAACATCAACACGCCTTTGCTGCGCCGCATGTCCGAGACCGTGCCCGGCACCTTCCAGCACTCCATGCAGGTAGCCAATCTGGCCGCGGAAGCAGCCAATCGCATCGGCGCCAAAAGCCAGTTGGTGCGTACCGGTGCGTTATATCATGACATTGGCAAGATGGAAAATCCCGTATTCTTCACCGAAAATCAGCAGGGAGGCATCAATCCGCATAAAAACCTGAGCTACGAACAAAGTGCCCAAGTGGTTATCAGCCACGTGACAGACGGCCTGAAGCTGGCTGAAAAGAACAACCTGCCCAAAGTGATTAAAGATTTCATCTCCACCCACCACGGCAAGGGAAAGACTAAATACTTCTACATTTCCTGGAAGAACGAACACCCCGGACAGGAGCCGGACGAAGCGAAGTTTACCTATCCCGGTCCTAATCCGTTCACCAAAGAGCAGGCTATCCTCATGATGGCCGATGCCGTGGAAGCCGCCTCGCGCAGTCTGCCCGAATACACCGAAGCCAGCATCGGCAACCTGGTGGACAAGATTATCGACTCGCAAGTGGACGAGGGTTACTTCAAAGAGTGTCCCATCACCTTCAAGGACATTGCCACCGTGAAAGAAGTCTTCAAGGAAAAGCTGAAGACTATCTACCATACGCGTATCAGCTATCCGGAATTAAAGAAAGAAGAACCTAAAAAAGAATAGCCATGAAAGCCACTGAGAAAGAAATCCGACGTGCCACAACGTATCTGCGGAAGCATCGCGTCGTTTTGGATGACATTCAGAGCTTCCGTTTCATGCAGCGTTATACGCCCGAACCTGATGTGCATAGCTCAGCCAATTTATATGGTCCGGGATTGCTGACCCTCCAGTTGAAGTCCGGTGGAGAAAAGGTGCTGACCGTCCATCTTCGCAATCATCCTACGGCTTTGATACATACGCTGTTGATGCACGAGATTCCTTTTGCCAACTATACGCCGGGCGTAAAAAACAAAGCCCCTCAGCCGGCTGTCACTTACCGGCGCTTGTCGCTCTACATGTTGTGGTACCTGGCCATCTTTGCCGCCTGTTTTTACTTGGGGCTGCGCATTGTCACCATCCATACGGCGGTCTGTTTTGTCTTGTCTCTTTTGTTCTTCGGCATGAGCCTTTACTCCATTTATCTGTTGCAGGCACGCTTTTGCTACTTGAAGATGGAGGCGGATGCACTGATTGTCATGAGTGCCGGCCGCGAAATACGCTATCTTTATAAAGACTTGCGCAAAGTGAATTTTGAGTTTGCCCGTGAGTTGAACGCCACCCACGTCATGGAATTGTTGGATAAAGACTATCGCTATCGTTTGTTTTACATCGGACGTGTCCCCCGTAAACAATTGCCGGAAATAACAACTCGATTGCAACAAGCGGGTATTGACGCCACTTGCAGCCTCAATACAGATAAACGCCACTATCACGACGTGTATCACGCTTCGTGACTTTCTTTATCAGTTCATCTGATATTCAAAAGAGGATAATCCTATATGGCGGAGAGGATAATCCTCTTTTGAAAATAGGATAATCCTCTCTGACGCGGGATATCTTGTACCTGTTCGGCATCTTATCCTTTGCAGAATGAAATGAGAATTTCATATCATTTTTTCGGGCGTGAAGAACATCCTATTAGAATATTTAATATCTTTGCCGCTGTTTTTTTATTTTAAATGAACAGCATTATGAACAAACATTTTAAAACCAGAGCATTTCAAGGTCTGTTCTTGTTGTCATTGCTCAGCTTCTCCGCATGTGTGGACAACGATTACGACCTGAGCAAAGATGTAGACATGACCATCACGGTGGGCGGGGAGAATCTGAGTATTCCCGGCAGTAACACCGACCTTATCACGTTGGAAAAAATCTTCGATTTAGACCCGGAAAGTGACGTGCGGGCCGATGCAAACGGTGACTATGCGTTGACCATGAACGGAGAGGGAACTGAATCTACGGTGAATGTAGAGGGCGTTACGGTGGAAGGAAGTCAAATCGAGACCACGGCTTCTACAACAGATTTGTATTTCCAATATGTTCCGGCGCAAGCTACGGAAACGACCGTAGACACCGAGGCGTCTTTCGCTATCAACAAGACGGATGTAACCGCGGACGTGGTGGCTTTGCATCATGTCAATACGGAGGCTGCCGCTTCTTTGAACCTGACATTCAATGGAAACGCTAAGAATTTGCATTTGGGGCAGGGCTTCAGGATAACTTTCCCTGATTACATGACCATCGGATGTAACGATGCTCGTTTCACCGTGGAGGACAGTCATGTGTTGACTTTAAATGCGGATGTGGCAATCGCCAGCGGTGCGGGGCTGTCCATCCCTGTCACTCTCTCCGCTATTGACTTCAATCGGATGCCGGCAGGTGAAGGCTTGGTCGCTCCCGGACATTTGGTTGTCAACGGCACTATTCCTGTGGAGGGGCGTGCTTACATGAACGCGGAGGATTTTATCACCCAGCGAGACTTGCAATTGATTCTTAATACGGAATTGAACATTGGTAACATAAACTTTACAGAAGTGACCGCCGTTGTCAATCCGCAAATAGACATCACCATCGATCCGGTAACCATTAATGATCTTCCTGAGTTTTTACAGGACGAAAGGGTGAAAATTGACATGACCGACCCGAAGATTTTCTTATATATTACCAATGGCTCTCCGGTGGCCGTCAATTTCACTGCGGAAATGAAACCCTATAAGGACGGGAAACTGCTGAGTACGGTGGTATTAGGGAACACGACAGGCGGAGCCGGACAAATCGTTATTCCGGCTAACGTGACGGATTACGCCATTTGTCTGCACCGCCTGACTGACGAAACGGGCATTGAGGCGGATGACATCATTACGGTGGCTGACATCAACAACCTGATAGCTACCATTCCCGATGAAATACGCACGGAGAATATTGTGGCTACCGCTGTTCAAGCCCCCGTCAACATCAAACTGGGTAGCGGTTACACCGTAAAGACTGATTATAACGTGGTAGCTCCGTTGCAGTTCAACAGCGGCACGGAGATCGTCTACAGCGACCAGATGGACGGCTGGAACGGTGATGTGGAAGATTTGGATGTCCGTCATGCGGAAGTATCTTTGAACGCTACGAACACGATTCCTTTGTCCATGGTATTGTCCGCAAACGCCATCGACATGAACGGCAACGTGATGGATGACATCACGGCTACGGTGGAAGGCAACGTCAATGCAGGCACGCCGGCCAGTCCTTCGACTAATAATCTGACTATCCGTCTGGAGGCGCATACGGACGATGCGCTGATCCGTTTGGATGGTATCTCTTACGAAGTGAAAGCTACGATTCCGGCAGAACACCAAGGCACAGTGCTGAACACACAACAGGCGTTAACGCTTGATAATGTTGTAATCACCGTTAAGGGTGGAGTGACCGTAGACTTGAATTAAAATCAATCAACCCATTTCATTTAGATGTTATGAAAACCAAGATATATACACTTTTGACCGCCGCCGTATTGGCAGGTTCGTGTCTGACGGCTTCGGCACAGGCCTTACACTCCGGATATTTCTTGGAAGGTTATACCTTCCGTCATCAGTTGAATCCGGCATTCTCCGCTGAACGCAACTACATCAGCATTCCCATATTGGGCAATATCAATATCGGCACGCAAGGCAATGTCGGTTTGGGCACTTTCCTTTATCCGCAGAATGACCGGTTGGTCACTTTCATGCACTCCAGCATCAATGGACAGGAGTTCTTGGACGGATTGAAGAACAACAACCGCATCAACGCCAACATCAACCTGACGCTCTTGTCTGCCGGTTTTAAGGCGTGGGGAGGCTTCAATACGATTGAACTCGGCTTGCGTTCCAATACCGGCATGGCTCTTCCCAAAGATTTATTCGCATTCATGAAGATGGGGATGAGCAGCAGTGACACTCATTATCACATGGAGGATTTGGGCATCCAATCGAATAACTACGTAGAACTGGCCTTGGGACACTCGCACCAAATCAACGACCGACTGAACGTGGGCGGTAAGTTGAAATTCTTATTTGGCGGTGCCAACATCAGCATGGAGATGACAGACATGGACGTTACGTTGTCGCAAGACAAATGGATGGTGAAAGCCAACGGTGAGATGAACGCTTCTTTGAAAGGATTGGTAATGCCCACCAAGCAGGAGAGCGGCAAGGACGTGACTAACCCCAGCCAGAATGACTTGATAGATTGGGATAACATCGATGTGGACAGTCCGGGATTGGGCGGTTTCGGTCTGGCTGTCGACTTGGGCGCTTCTTACAAGGTGTTGGACGACCTGACCATTTCGGCCGCCATCCTCGATTTAGGTTTCATTTCATGGAACAACAACGTCAAGGCGGCTACGAGCAATGCGGCTTGGGAGTTTGATGGTTTCCAAAACATTGCTGTAGATTCTGAATTGGGTGACGATGATCCCAATTCATTGGACAGCCAGTTGGAGGCTCTCGGTGATGATCTGGAAGACTATGCAAGTTTCCACCGCCGGGAAAATGGAGCAAAACGTACCACTTCGTTAGCCGCTACCTTGAACATCGGCGCTGAATACGTATTCCCGTTCTACGATAAGTTGCGTTTCGGTTTCTTGTCTTCTACCCGTATCAACGGACAATACAGTTGGTCTGAAGGACGCCTTTCGGCCAATGTGGCTCCTCTCAAATGGTTTGATGCCGGTGTCAACTATGGCCTGTCTTCGTTTGGTTCTTCTTTCGGCTGGCTGCTGAACTTCCATCCGCGTGGGTTCAACTTCTTTATCGGTATGGACCATCTGATGGGCAAGGTCAGCCCGCAGTTCATACCTGTAGGCAGTGCCAACATGAACGTCAGCTTCGGATTTAACGTTACCTTTGGCGGGTAATCTGCGAAGGTCAGTGGATATCAATAAAAAGAGGGTGCGCCTTTCCTGTTTTGGCGCACTCTCTTTCCTTTTTTATATGATTTCGAGGTGTCCCTCAAAGCATACTAAAAAAGTTTTGTCTTATTTGCGCTTATTGGGTATTATTCTGTCTTATTCTCCCCGTTTCGCCTTTCTTGGATAGCTTTATACCCTATTCTGTTTGG
Source organism: uncultured Bacteroides sp. (assembly GCA_949300425.1). GTDB lineage: Bacteria > Bacteroidota > Bacteroidia > Bacteroidales > Bacteroidaceae > Bacteroides. The sequence goes on along the minus strand of CASGED010000086.1, from coordinate 2,849 downwards.
CGTGCCCATCTTCTTCTGTTTGTTGGCAAGCTGTGAGAGAGCCAAATAAATATCATCGATTTCCTTCCGGGTATCTTCTGACAAATCAGTAATTGCGCTCATGGTTTCCTCACTGATTGCTTCCAGTTCTTTCATCCGGGCTTTCAACTCCTCCAATTCCTTGTTGTTGCTTACTTGCGACAAGCCTTGCCGGATAGCGACAAATGCCCGCATTATGCCTATATTAACATCTATGGCCAAATCGCTGTTCAGCACCCCCGACAACATCGCAAGCCCCTGTTCCGTGAAAGCGTGAGGAAGATACTTTGTGTGTTCACCTCTACCTGCCTTTATGATTCCATTTTGGAATCTTAAAGCCTCCCATTCTTCAGAAGTGAGTTGGAACATAAAATCAGGCGGAAACCTTTTGATGTTCCTTTTTACCGTCTTGTTCAAGTTCCCTGTTGTGACTTGATAAAGTTCCGCCAAATCTTTGTCCAACATTACTTTCGTACCTCTCACTTCGTAAATCTTACGTTGAATTACCGCTAACTCCATACTCATTTATAACATCTGTTTTTTTATCCTTATCTTGACACACTCTCTTTTTCGTCTGTTTTTTTCCTGGCTTCGCTGACGTGCCGCACTTTTCCCCCTTATTCCAACCGTCCTTCGTCATTGAAACTGTAGTAGCTGCCGTCAGTGATGACGAGGTGGTCGATGAGGCGGATGTTCATCGTAGCGGCGGCTCTTTGTGCGGCTTGGGTCAACCGGAGGTCGTCGTTGCTGGGATGAAGATTCCCGGATGGATGATTGTGTACCAAGGCTATTTGAGTGGCGCGTTTAATGAGAGCTTCGCGCAGAATGGTACGCACGTCGGCTGTCGTTTGGTCGATGCCTCCGCGGCTGATTCTGACCTTGTCTATTACCTTGGATGCCTGGTTGAGCAACAATACCCAAAATTCCTCGGTGGGCAGGTCGCACAACAGCGGGTGAAACAGTTTGTAGATGTCGACCGATGACCGGATGTACTGCCGTTCAGCCTGCATTTGCAGATTCCGTCGTTTCCCTAACTCTAAAGCGGCCATGACGGTGATGCTTTTGGCCGGTCCCATGCCTTTGAAGTGGGCAAAGTCCCGTACCTCCCATTTGGCAAGCTGGTTCAGGTTGTTGTCGCAGGCGGCCAAGATGCGCTGCATCAGGGATACGGCACTCTCGTCCGTGCTTCCGGAACCTATCAGGATGCCCAGCAGCTCTGCGTCGGTCAGCGCTTCGGCTCCTTTCTGTATCATTTTCTCCCGTGGGCGGTCTTCCTCGGCCCATTGGTTGATGCTTAGTTTCTGCATAATTTAGTTATAAAAGTTCTTCTGAAATGCTTCGAACTCGCCTTTATGGAGTATACAGCGCCGCCACCATGCGCGCCAGAAACCGGTGCCGTAGCCGATGAGCTGAATGTAGGCGGCGGCAACGGAAAGGATGCCGATACGCAGGCTATGGTTCTGTAGGCCGGAGTCGACACACACCAACAAGGCGTAGAGTAGCAAAGGAAGCAACGCATACGGACATGCCGCGGAGCAAACGGCTAATAATACCACGCCCAAGGTGAACAGGCCGGGAAGCAGATGGACCGGTTTCAGCGATTCGGGGTACTTCTTATAAAGGTTGATGCGCGCGATGCCGGAATTGTGAACCTGCTTGAAGAACTTACGCAGGTCGGTGCGGCGCTTGTGGTACACCCATGCTCCGGGGAAGAGCCGACAGCGGTAACCGCCCTTGAAGATACGGATGCTGAAATCGATGTCTTCACCAAACCGCATCCGGGAGAAGCCGCCCAAGGCTTCGTAGACTTCGCGGCGGATGCCCATGTTGAAACTGCGGGGGTAGAACTTATCCAGCTTTTTGCGTCCGCCCCGTATGCCTCCGGTGGTGAAGAATGAAGTCATGGAGTAGTTGATGGCTTTCTGCGTGTCGCTGAACGAAGCGTGTGCCCGGTCAGGCCCTCCGAAAGCATCGGCCGGTTCGCGGCGTAATTCCTCTTCGATGGCTTCGAAATAGCCGGGCGGCAGGATGCAGTCGGAGTCTAATATAATGAGGTATTCGCCCCGGCTACGTTCAGCTCCATAGTTACGGCTTTGTCCGGGACCCGAATTGGGCTTATTGTAATAATGTATATCCAGGCAATCTTCGTACCGGGTTGTCACGTCTTGACACGGAATGGAGGAACCGTCTTCCACGACAAGGACTTCAAAGTCACGAAAGGTTTGTTCTGCGAGGCTTTGCAACAGTTCGTCCACTTCGTCGGGACGGTTATATACAGGGATAATGACCGAATATTTCTTCATGAAGTTTTTGGGCAAAGATAGTGTAAATCGGGCGGAAATCATTTGAACTTGCTTGAAAAATGTTTGGTTCATCCGGCGGATGATAATTTCATTCCCATTTATCGCATAAATTAAAATGGATTCACCACGAATCCTTTTGTCTGATAATCAATACTTTTATCTCTATGAAGTCCGATTGTCATTCCCAGTGAGATTACCACCCTTTGGTAATCTCGTTCCCACCCTTTGGTAATGCCGTTCCCACCTTTTGGTAATCTCATTACCAAGGCTTGGTAATCAGGTTACCAAAACCGGACTGCTCGTTTGGGATAAAATGGATAGGTAAATGATAATTTATCTGTCTCAGGGAACGCAGAAGACGCAGAATACACAGATTAATTTGGGGGTATCTGTCATGTCGAGCTTGTCGAGACACCTCATGTAACGCAGAGTTGAGCCTTATGTGAGACCCCTCGACTACGCTCGGGGTGACAGGCGAAGCCCCTTTTTTAAATCTGCGTTCATCCGTCCCATCTGCGTCATCTGCGT
>CASGED010000085.1 GCA_949300425.1 uncultured Bacteroides sp. | reverse complement strand
AGTCGAGCCACTTTCCTGCCTTGAAAGGAACGGAGGCTTGCAGGCCGGCCTGTTGCTCGAAGTCGAAGTTTAGGTACTTGTAAAGTTCCAGCAGTTCGTCGGGCGACTGGTAGAGTGTCTGTACGGCACGGTCCTTGGTATGTGGAAAAACCACACGACTTTGACCCTTTTGGCCAAACAGGATTTGCCCACCTTTGGCTACAATATGATTGCCCCTTTAAAGTCCTGGTGTTGGGGGTCAATTTTATTTTACCCTTACCCGTTTATCATGCCTACGTAGCGGGAAGCGATGTCGGCGATGGCCACCCGGTTAGCATCCAGGATAGCCCTCGAGCGGTCGGGACGGTCTTCGGCAATGCCCAGTCCGGCCATATATTCGCCGGGCATATCGTAGGCTTCATCCATGCAGAACGTGAGGAGCACTTGTTCGCCGGCAGGCATTTTAGGTTGGGTAGGGTCGTTTTGAGTTTGTACGGGCGCAGGTGTCTGGGGCACGCTCACTGTATACTTTCCGCTGCCGCAAGAAGCGAGCAGAAGGGTTGCGGAAATTCCGCTACTTAGCAGAACCGATTTCAAGAAAAAGTTTCGTTTCATGTTCGTTACAGTTTAAATGTTATTATTAAGTTATGAATGTTGCGTAAACTTTCAAGCTATCCTTATGAATAATGGTCACATCTGGTTGTGGCGGGGCTGTTTATACTCCTGTCTAAGTAGTGGCAATAGCCAGAACTGTAATGGGAGCAACTGGAACACCGTCCGTTCGAACTGCTGCTTTTACCCAATAGGGAGAGGAGGAAGTAACCTATTATCACAATGATAAGTAGCACGACAAAGTGAGCAAGTATCAGGACTGTGGACAATGACCCCAATACATAAACCGCCGCGCAAAGGAAAGCGTTACCCCAACCACTTTCGGGTACTATGCTTTTGAATATCAATATAACCTGTATCAATTGGCAGATGGCGAAAATGACGAGCACAATAGGTACGGCACTTGGAAAGAAAATGCCTGATACAATTGCGGCAATAATTCCTCCTATCCATGAATAGATGCCCCAACGTCTGTCGAAAAAGCCACTGCTGTTATAAGACACATCATCTAACGTGTTGAAAAAGCACATATATTGGTTATAGACCACAAAGCCAAAAACAAGGAAATCAATGATGGTCCATACCCATCCGACTTGATCTGGAATGCAGAACCAAATGGCATCCGAACCCATAAACGATAGATACACAAGTTCCAGAACAGATACGGATAGGAACAAAATCCAGTTTGTCAGATAGATTCCGTCTTCCAAGGGCTCTTCCCCTCGGTTTTTCCGGATGAAGAACAATGCGATGGACATCCCCAATATGACGATGACTATCCACTTCGCATTGTGTTTATGTACCCGCCACGAAGGAAACTTAAATGTTGAAACTGATGGCTTGACGTCAGTGGCAGGGGCATCTACTTTCATCAGATAGTCCGCGCTGACATACGCATATCCACCATCGTAGCTGATTTTAGCCCAACCGCTTGTGATGTCATACACTTCCACTTGCCCGCCTTTGTCGATAGTTCCCAATATGGGAGCATCAACAGACGCATGGCTACGGATATTTAGGAACGTATTGGCAGTTACCTCATACGTTGTGGTTTGCGCATATGCCCAAAGTCCGATGCTACAGAAGCAACAGAATATCAGCAACCACTGCCAATTCGTCTTGAAAGTGTAGTATAATCTTTCCATAGGTTATTTGCTTTTGATGTTGACCGTAGAAGTGTACATCTTGATACCTTCACACCATATCTCGTAACGGTAATTTCCGGAGAGGTAGGAATTGCCTTTACTGTTTCCCCATCCCGGCAAATAGAATATACCCTTGGTTCCTGTAAGTGTTCTTTTCTTCTCAAATGTATATCCTTCCGGAGAGTCTGTCGCTTTCTCCAACGTACCGTCCGGTTTAAAGACTTTTACCTGCAACAATACGCTTTCCGAAGTATTCATTCGTTTGCTATAAGAAATCTTCGGTTGGAGGTATTGTATGTCAGTGTACAATTGCTTGCCAAAATCGGTTAAGACATTCCCGTCATAATCCGTGTTGGCAAATACGACCGCGGTAATTTCCAATGACTCCGGTGAAAGTTTTTTGTCGGCCACATCTATATTGGTTGTATAGATTTTGACTCCTTCATGCCATATCTCATACCGATAGGTTCCTGCCGGATAGGCGGTGCCCTCCTTGTTCCCCCAGCCCATAATGACACAATTACCTTCTCGTCCGGAAAGCGTGAGATTCTCTTCAAACGTATATTCCTCCGGAGATGTACTTCCTCGAAGCAATGTGCCGTCGGGTCTGATAATCTTGACTTGCAGCTTTAACGTTTCCGTACCTGTGCTTTGCTTCTTATAGGTGATTCGGGGTTGCAGGTATTGTATGTCCGAATACAGTTGTTGTCCATATTCAGTGAGTATCCTGCGATCATAGTCTGCGTTGGCAAACGTTACGGATGAGATGCTTATCGGCTTTGCCGTATCTTCTTCTCTCCTCGTTGCCGGCACATAGGCTTCTCCTTGGCGGGTATAAGAGAATTTATATTTCCCGGCACTTCTTGAATAGGAGACGGATTTGATGTCCCCACTTTCGGGCGCGTCTTCATAGTAACGCAGTACCGGAGTTTCGTCTTCCCGGAACGCATAGATCGCGGACCGTCTTTTACCGGTAACGTTGTCTTTCAAGATAAAGGCGAACTCGCTAAAGCTGTCATACCCGTCTTTCAGTTGCGGGAAGGTCACACTGTTGGGCTTCATCTCTTTAGCTTTGGTGAAAAGTTGCCATCCGCCGCTTCCTGTGCTCAATCCGTTTTTCTTTATAAAGTCAAGCATCGCCAGTCGGCACTTGGAGGTATTTACCATATCTTTGGCTTCTTCATTGCCCCATACGCCATCCAGTAAGGCAAAGTCTGCTTCGCTCAACAGATAGTCCGATGAAACATAACCTTCTTGTCCGTTAGCTTTGACGTATGCCCATCCACCTTCGTTGGTATATATGGGTAGTTCGGTGCCATAGGGGATGGTTCCTAAGCGGTTTTCCCTGTCGACAGACTTGGAAGAACGTAAAACGAGTTCGTTGGCAAACACATAACCGTGCGGAACACTCTCGGCAAGAGTATTCTCTTGGTAAACATTGTAGCCAAAGTAGGCTGCGGCGGCAACAATCGCCGCAACGATTCCCCAAACGAGACATCCTTTTTTCTTTTTCTTCTTCTTTACGGGAGGGGTACGGAGCAGGCTGTCGTACCTGCCGTCATTTCGGGCCATGGAAAGAAGCATGTCTTCGGCCATGGAAATTTGTTCTACCCGGAAGGTTGTCCTGTAGAGATAAAAGTCACCCTCGTAAAATTCAATCCTCCAAGTACCCGCTTCGCGGAATATGGTTCCATTGTCAGAACCACAACCGTTTATGATGACACTTCCTCCCGTATTCCCCGGCAACGTAGCTGCCCATTTGTAATTTCCGTCCGCACTTTGAACCGTATTCCCGGAAGGGGATAGAATTTTATACCAGATGTTTTTCGGCGTTGTAGTAGGATAAATCACCTCGTAAGTGATACGAGGGGTCAGGTATTGCATGTTGGTGCGGAGCGTGGTGCCAAAGTCGCTCAACAAATTTCCCTGAATGTCCCCATCCGCAAATGTGACTCCGGTGATGCGTATGCTCGTCCCCTTGGGTGACGAACTGTCTGTACGGGGCGTTTCCGGACGAGGTAACGGCGGCATGGATTCCGTCAATTCCACAAGTTGCTTGCTGAATGCTTCGAACAGTGCTTTGTCCTTCAATCCATATTGTTTGGCGATACCCCGGCACTCCTTGCTGTAAACTATCAGCTCCTTATGATTGCTATGGAGTTTGTCGCACTCGCTTAAGAGGTTGATGCAGGCTTCTAACAGGCGGCGGTCCTCTTCGCTCCAATTCCCAAACCAACAAGTCGCAATGAAGTTCAGCGCGTCTTTCTCCGCTTCGTCCAATAAGTCCTCATGGTTGTGCAGATAATTAACCGCAGTGTGAAACTTCATGACATTCTGTTTCAGCAGTTTCATCAAGGCGGTGTTGTCTCCTGTGGGTGGCGTGCTATTTCGTTCTTGTGGTTGCCGCCTGTTGCGTGGCGTATGCTCACGCGTAAAGGCTTTCATTCCCTTTTGGAATTGCGTGTAGGTCGCCTCGTCCTTGGTGTACATCTGCCGCGCAATGCCCCTAAACGTCTTGCTCCATTCGATGATGTCCCGATGGTTGGCATGGTATTTGTCGCTATCAGTGAGCGTTTTAATCAAATCTTCACACTCGGCAACAAAATCGGCATCGAACCGACGGTCTCGCCAAAAGTCAGCAAGCAATTCTATGGCAGACCATTCGCTTGCCGACAAATTGTCTTGCTGCGATTTCAAGAAACGGCACGCTTCGTTCCACTTGCCGATTTGTTGCTTCAGTATCTTTTCGTCCATGATTCGGTTATTCTACGACAGCTTTGGTTATGATGGCTTTGGATTGATTTAATTCTTCCGCATTCTTCACACCTTCAATGGTAAGCGAGAAGTCCAATATGTCTTTTTCCACAAAAGCGTTGACGGAAAGGATGCCTTCGTTATCTATATTGAACGTCACGGTTATCGGGGTTCCTTTGGGCCAATCTTTGGTCAGTTTCAACACTTCGTCATTGCCCACCCGATTGCAAAAGCGATCTTCTACTACAAAATCTGTTTCTTCATTCGTAAAATCACTTTCAAAGACTTTCATTGAAACAAACCGTTGATTGTCATATGTAGTATTAAACGTCAATGTACGTTTGACGGGCAATGATGTGTTTGCGAAAATCATGTTCTGTACCTTATTCCCAACGATGTCTGTGCCATACGTTTTGCTGGTCACGTTAACCACTACGGCACGGTCGCCTCGCAAAGGCGCGGGCTTGAAATCACTTTCACCTTCTTCGTAATCTTGGATGGCTTGTGCATAGGCGGCGTTCATGGCATAAATGGCCGCTCCTTTGGCCACGCACTCATCCGGGTCACTCAATTTAGCGTCGCAACCAAACTCCCGGTCTATGCGTTCCTTGATTTGCGGCATTTTGCTGCTTCCTCCCACCAAAAGAAACTCGTCAATCTGCTTGTAGCCTTTGTTTTCTGCAATTTCTATGACCCTGCGGGTAGCGTCGATCGTTTCTTCGAGGCGAGCCATTGTTAAAGAATCGAATATCTCACGTGAAATTTCTATGCGGGCCGATTTCCCCTCGTACTGGATATTGGCCTTTACATTTTGTTTGGCGGTCAATAACTTCTTTTTCTGTTCCGCTTCCAATAGCAATGTGTATTTCAGTTCCGGAGAACTCTCCAGCGTATAGGAAGTGTGGTTTTGCTCGTTAAACTCTGTCAGCATATATTCCGCCAAGGCCGTATCCCAATCCACGCCGCCTAAGTGATGGTCGCCTCCGGTGGCTATTACTTTGATGGCTCCCTTGTTGACATTGATAATCGTTACGTCAAAAGTTCCGCCACCCAGGTCATACACCAATACGGATTTCTTTTGGTCGGTCTTGACGCCATACGAGATGGCCGCCGCGGTAGGCTCGTTGATAATGGCCAACACGTTCAGTCCGGCAATCTCGCCCGCTTGCTTGGTCTGCATACGTTCTTTGGTGCCAAAATAAGCGGGGCAGGTTATCACCACGTCCTTTATCGGTTCAGGATTGTCCCCTAAATTGTTGGCGTCATCAACCAGCTTTTTCAAGATGAAAGCGGATATTTCTGCCGGGTCATAATGATGAGGAAAGCGGTTGATTGATTTATTGAAACTGTCGTCCACTCCCATTTCGCGCTTTACGAAAACCACCGTCTTATCCGGTTCCGTGGCTAACATGCCTTTAGCTTCTTTGCCAACGATGACATGGTCGGCATCTTCAAAATAGACCGCAGAGGGTGTCGTGGCATCACCTTCAAAGTTGCGCAACACTACGGCTTGGTCATATTTGTCTACTTGCGAAATACAACTATAGGTCGTTCCTAAATCTATTCCATAAACAGCTCTTGAATTATCCATCACTCTATCTGATTTTAATTTGTGTAACATTCTATTATCTCATACTCTCATCCAATTTGTAGACAGCTACGATAGCGGGTTTCAAAATCTTCCCCGAAGCGATTTCTTTGAAACCGCCATAGATGCATTCCGCTATGGTCCCGGCTTTTGACGGGTCGCTTGTTGGCAAACTTCGTAATGCCTGATGCTCTTTCGGCACATAAGGAGAACCTACAGAAGGTTCTGTATAAAGCAGGTCGTATTCGTCTTCAAGCATGTCTTGAATCATCAACATATTGCCTTCTGTGTTCTTTAGCAATTGCGTGAACAGTTCCGCTTGTTCCCCTGCTCCCTCTTTTGTGAAATGCCAGTAAGTCTTGGCTATACGTTCGTGAATCTTGGTGATGTTCTTCAGGAAAGGTTTGGCTTGTTCGGCCTGTATGGCAAGACTGTTTTTATGCAACTCTTCATGGAGTTCCTTGATGAGTTTGTCTTTGTAAGCCATCCCTTCCAGGAGTTCCCGAATTTGGGCCAGGTTATCCGTTATGGTTTGGTTTTCGGTAGCATTTACGACAGGCGTGGAAGTCGGTGCTGTCGTTTCATGGGGATGGTCGGAGGTGGTTTCACGCATGGCTGTTTCCCGTTCGCGCAATTTTTCTTCCCTCCCGTTAAGTTGCTCTTCTTTCTTGCGCAATTTTTCTTCTTGCTCTTTCAACGCGATTTCTTTGTTTGCTAACGCTTCAGTTCGTTCGGTCAGCCTACGGTTCTCTTCTTCCATTTGCTCGGAGTTCTTGGCTTTCAACGCCGCAATTTCTCCTTTTAGCAACTCCAGCTGTTCGGCCAAATCTTTGTTTTTGTTTCCCCAGGGTGTCATGGCATTCCTTTTTTTAAAGTAAAAATACAAAACAACTTCAAACAGGACACAAAAAAAGCGTGAGTCCGTCCTGTTGTCCGTCCTACGCATCGAGGCTCTAGCATTGCCCATTGTAGTTGAACAGACAACGTCAGAGCCCACGCCGATATGACCGATACACAGAGCCGTGCGGTACACCTATATTTATATAGGAAGCCCTTGTGCCCGAACAGTCATACAGTTCGGGCCGGCAGGATACACCGCAAGCTGTGATATAATCACACCCGGGGCATCTACCGTTGCTAAGTTCAAGACTACAATTCGTAAATTTGCTAGATTTCGATGCGTCTCAAACAGAGCGTCAAGTAAACGCCTTCAATATGTCTTTTGACTCCCGCTTTCCCGCCCAATGCCCGCTTTGTATGGAATCTGTCATACGACTCCTCCACACTTGGCGCGGCGTAGGCGGCTCCTGTCCCTTTCCGTTGTAGAGGAAACGTGTTGTCTCCTCCCTTTATGAATTTAGACACGGAGCATGAGAGTCTGGTTGCAAATGTATTATAAATTTTTGAAAGAAGAAAAAATATGGCGTAAAAAATGAGAATAACGGTTGATTGAGAACATTTTCAAGGTTCTTCCGGATGATACGTCGGTGAATGATAATTTAGCCCCCTCCCTCCTCCCCCCGAAGGGGAGGTTTTTAGTTACTATAGCTATCTATAGCTCCCCCTCGGGGGGGGAGTTGAGGGGGGCTAAATTCCCATTTATCAACTATGCATTTGCTGGATGAACACGGTTCATCTGATATTCCAAAGAGGATCATCCTATATGGCGGAGAGGATT
>CASGED010000084.1 GCA_949300425.1 uncultured Bacteroides sp. | reverse complement strand
TGCTGGCTATTCAATACCACTTCGCTGATTATGTGTTGTACGCTCAAAGCGGACTCCTTGAAATACTCCGTCAGCCGTATGGCACGTTCCACAGTCAGCAAGTCAATGTGGGTTTTATCACATTCACCACAAGTCCACCGTGCCAGTTGAATAATCAGACAGAAACGGATGATGTATATTTCCAGCTTGCAATAAATGCTGACAATCGTGTCATTCCCTTCACGGTCGCATAATTCTGAGAAACGATGCTGCCATTCATATAGCCGTTTCTTTGCCTCTTCATCAAAGTGCAGGATATACGGTTCAATTTCTCCCTTGTCGTTGTAATTGCATTCCAAGCAGATAAACTTGTCAATGATGGCGTACCATTCCTGTTCAATATTGGCAGGCAGTTCCTTATCATTCCAACGGGCTTTCTGTTGGAGATTGGGCATCACGAAAAGAATGCGGTCAATGAATCCGTTGCTTGAGCGCTCTCCTTTTGCCAATTCACCCAAAATCTTCTTCTGAATCGTACCAATGACCGATATGTACGGACGCTTGATAAAGATGGAACTCTTTGCGCTCTTACGGTCGGAAATGGTTGTCTTTGCACTGAAAACCGAAAGCCAGAACTGTTCTTCCGAACCGTTGTTGTATCGGTTAAAGTTCTTGAACCATGCGGACAACTCGTCTGCCCACAGGCAGAGTCCACGCTTGTTCTGTGCGTGGATAAGACTCAGTCCTTCGGGCGTAACGTCCGATACAAGGAAACGTCTGCGGACGGGTTCCATTGGAAATTGCTCATATCCGTTTTCCGTCCGTTCTTTCCGGCTCATGCACATCTGTCGTTCATACTCGGCATACGCTTTTTCGTATTCCTGATTCTGCTGGTAATCAAAATCAAGGAATGGCTTCATGGCGAAGCTGAGTGGGTGACTTTTATTCGCACCCGGTCTGCCTATCAATGCCATGTAAAGGATAGGACTTTCATGCCAACCTTGTTTGATTTGAACAAGATGCGTATTCCCGATTCCTACGGCGATGGCTGTAAGAATAGAGGCGGCAATATAGTCCGTAGGATAGCTGTGGCTTTCATGTACCTCTCGTATGATACGCTGGATGCGGTTCGGAAAGATACTGACGGGGAACTCGGTACCTGCCAGCTTCATGCTCATATCAATGGCTTTGTCCACTATCAACATTGGGTCAATCGTTTTCTTTTCCATAATCCGAAAGATTAGAAGTTTGTACGTGGTTTGGGCTTGCGGCGCATTCCACTTTGCATATTTGCCAACACCTCGTCATAATTTTGTTCCGAAGTTTTCTTCCGTCCGTTTTCAACCCATGCCAAGAGTTCATCCTCGTAGAAGTAGAGTTTCTTACCTTTCTTGTAAGCTGGCAATATGCCTTTCCCTACCAATGTATAAATCGTGGCTTTTGCCTTGTGGATGATGCGGCAGGCATCTTCGATTTCAATCAGTACACGCTTTTCGGACGATGACGGTTTCAATTCCGACACCATCTTTTTCAATTCAATGACCTGTTCGGTCAGATAACCTACCGCTTCGGGTAGCTTATCAAAGGTGATTGTTTTCTCATTTTGCATCATATTACGTTGGATTTAGTGGTTTCAGAATTAGGCAGATTGCTTCAAGGTAGTGTCAATCTTGATAGTACACTTCCCATCCAATCTTAATTTGCTTTTCAATGTGGAGATTTCGCTCTCTTTCAACGCTTCTGCAAATACACGTTTGATAAAAGTCGCTATTTGGATTCCACTCTTTGAAAACTGATAGCCGATATTCCATCCGAAGTGCATCAGGTCAATGGTTCGGATGGCAGGATCCACTTTGACGGTACGTGTAACTTTTGGAACATCCTTGTCCGCATGGAACAAACAGATGTATTCGCAAAGAGTGTTCAAGTCATCTTCTTTC
>CASGED010000083.1 GCA_949300425.1 uncultured Bacteroides sp. | reverse complement strand
TGTAGAGTCAAATGCGTAAACATGACCGTCAAGTTCGAATATTTTATTGATTCTACGCTTGCGGGCCTCGGCAATCATCCTGACTTCGTCATCGTGTCACCCAAAAATTTTCATCAAAGAGTTTTGCAATTTTCTGGTGCCTTGCCATCAGCATTGTCTGCGTGTAAACGTCCTTGTTCAGAGGTAGCTTAATATGTATTGTCGTGATTGTCTTTGCCAATGCGAGCACCTTATCTACACTCATATTAATCTCTGTGACTTTCAACATACGCTCCAATTCCTTGTAAACTTTCAAAGCCACAAAGCAGATGCATATGTGGGCTTCTATGCGTTTGCGTGTAAAATGGAACATAGGGCGTATCTCTATCTTTGATTTCGCTATACGGAAAGCTCGTTCCACGTGCCAAAGGTTATGATATGCTGTGTATACATCTTGTATCGGCATATCTGTGTTGGTGAGATATCCTTTGAGTCCATCCCAACGGGCATCGTCAGTTATGCGGTCATAGTTGATGGTGACTTTCACGTCACCGTTCATGGATAAAAACTTGTTGTAACCTCTTTTGTTGATGTTACCTTTCGTGAGCGCACCATGCTTATAAGCTTTTTCCAACCTTCGTATGCCTTTTTCTCGGTTATAGGCATCTTTCTTTGCTCGGTCATCTGTATAGCCTACCAAAAGCCGACGTCCGCCCCCTTTGTCATATTCAACCATATTTTTGTCTTGCTTGGGCTGGTTCAGTATCCACTCCTTTATCTCTGCACTTTCATTCTTTATCTTCGCACCTATTATATACTTGTAGCCGTGCGCCTCAAGTTCTGCTATGTTGGCATTGTTCATCAGACCCGAATCAGCCACGACCACAAAGTTTTCCAAACCGTATTTGCTTACAAACTCGTTTATCGCCGGCAGCATTGTGTGGCCTTCGTATTTGTTGCCTTCATGGATGCAATAGGCAAGCGGGTAGCCACCCAAGCTTACAAGCAGTCCCAGTATGATTTGAGGATTGCTGTGACGTCCTTCTTTCGAGAACCCCGTCTTGCGTAATTCGTCCTCATAATCCGCTTCAAAGTATAGCGTAGTAACATCATAGAATAACACGCCGATGTCGCCACCAAATAGCTTGGCTGTATGACGTACGCTGATGTCCTGGACAATCTTATGCTGATGATTGCTAAGTTTGTCAAGATAACGATAGATTTTGGATAGGTCTACATCCTCATCGAAGTTGTTTTTCAGGTATTCCACGGTCGCAGCCTTGCTTGTTGGATAGGTCAAACGGGCTTTAACAAGTTTGCGGAATATCTCATCGTCAATACGATTGAATCCAATTCTATCAAACGTGCGGTCCAAAATCAAGTCGCAGCCGTTGAGAAGGATATTGCTTACCTGAGATAGTACACGACGCACTTCTTCTAGCTCACGGTCGCACGCCTTACGCTCCTCACCATACAAGTCCAGCTGTGGGTGGCGGCGAGCTTCTTCTTTAGAAATCCATACTTTTGCTTCATTGACAAGACTTTCTACCTCATTTTCACTATATGCGACACCGATTGTGGCAAGTTCCTTCATCTTGCCACCAATTTTCTCAACAACAATAACTCCGATGTTGCCGGATGGATACTTCTTTTTGCGAACAAACATAGTTAAAATACCCTTCGTGTCACCTAAAATTAGGTGACACGAAGATACAAAACTTTGTTTGTTAATCAGTTATAAAACGCATACTTTTTGAGTGACGAAGTCAGGAAAAATAAACAAATCACACCTATGGACATCAAAAAAGCGGGGCTTTACGGCCCCGCTTCCAGTCCTATTGCATGTCTGTGCCTTAGTAACACCTAACCATGAATGCAGAACCTTATTCTGCAGACATGCGTTGACTGAGAGCATCCAACGCGGAGGCGGCTGCCACCAGCCCGGCACTCCAGTTGATAGCTATTTCATTGGAGGCATAAGAACCCTCCTCGTCCACATAAGACTCATCCGGAAGATTCGAAGGATATTTCACGAACTGTCCGTCCTGCCGTCCGGGATTCGGTCCGCCTACCAAAAAGCCGGGAAGAGGCGCGTCAATGCCATCCGAAGCAGACAGACGGTGATGCGGATGCATCGGACTCTTGGCACCCAATCCCGTCACATAACAATAGCCCAGCGGGTTGCGACCCAGGATATAATCCATATTACGGTAAGCATTGATCAAGAAATTATTATTGTCACCCACCATATAGGCATACACAAGCGATGTGGCTTGGTTGGCACACAGTTCAGACAGGCAACCCCAGAAGAAATCAGCCTCCTCGTCACCGTAAGGCGCATGGAAAGCAGACTGATTGGCACCCTTCACCACATTGGTGGCATACGCCTGCAGATAACTCTTCAACGTACCTTCCATGGCTTCTTCCGTCACACCTTTCAGCTCACGCTCGGGCAAGAGCCAGGCAAATACACCCAAAGCCGATACATTTCCCCACGAAGGAGGCAGGTACGAACGGGGAGAAGACTTCACTGCCTTCACCATATAGGCCTGCTTACCGGTGGCATAAAACAATTCCGAAGCTGCCCAGAAAAGTTCATCGGTCGCATCCGTATCCCCATATTCACCCGTTTGGATATCCGGATCATACTTCTCATTCAAATCTGCCTGTTTATACAACGCATCCGGATTCTTCTCAGCCCAACTGTAAGCACGCTCGGCAGCCCGCAAAGCTTTGGCGGAGAAGCCGGGGTAGTCCTTCTGATAGGGCTTGAAAATCATCGAAGCCTGTGCCATGACAGCCGCAAAATCCAGGGTGGCTGTCACAGATTTCTGCACCACATAGCGCAGCTGCTTGCATTCTGTCGGTTTGACAAAGCCCTCAAAATTCGGAGTAGTCAGCTTATGGTAGACACCTCCGTCGGCAGGATCCTGCATCGTCAGCATCCAATCCAGGTTATAATACATCTCATCCAGGAGGTCGGGCGTATTATTGCCGCTCTCGGGGATGTTCACATTTTGCTTGGCAAAGTACTCCGGGAAGAGACGGTAGATGGCCTGCATCAGTCCGATGCTAAACGCCGAATTGACAATGTACTTGTTATAGTCGCCTGCGTCATACCAACCCTTCGGCGAGGAAATGACATCACCTGCCTTGCGCGCAGGCCCTGCTGCACTGGGGTGAATCAACACTTGAGTATCGGGATGTCCGGCCGGGCGATTCCACTGACCGGCATATTTCTCCTCGATAGGCATGCCCGTACGTTGGTAATAGAATGATTTCAAGGCCGCATCGGCTACCACCGCCAAGGGACGATCCTTGATTTCGAAGGTTGCCGTATCGCCTCCGGCCAACAGCCAGTAAGTACCGGGCTGATTGAGGGAACTGAAGTCCATCGTAGAGCGTGCCGTTTGCGACCACGGATTGGAGGTCGTCACCGTCGTGGTTCCTTTCAACACTTCCTCTCCCGTAGCTGCATTGACCACGGTAAAGTCTGTCACTCCCGCCGTGTTTGCCACGGCCACTTTCTCCTGCGAAGGGAAATAGCCCACCTGGTTCAGACGGATTACATCAGCAGCGGGCTGGCTGCACGCTGCCAGTCCTCCCGCCAAAATGCCAAAACTAATCAGTTTGCTTTTCATAAATGCTTGTTACTTTTAAAAAATGATTCTATCTCTACCTGAACATTGATAGAAAAAACTGCAACTAACTATCAATGAACGATACAAAGTAACAATATAAATCTGAGTTTCTGCCTATTTCAAGCCATAAAATAACGTAAAACAACGCAACGGGAACCTCATTCCCAGTCGTCGGTACGGAAAGGAATGGTAGGCAACTCATTGCCACCTATCATCGTGCCCGGCTGAAAGTCATGGAAACAATAGCGTACGGCCACGGGATGAGCTACCTTCTCCGAAGAAATGACCATCTCATTGGTCTGCCAATGCAACCACACCTTGTCGGCCGGATAGAACACGCGATCCTCGCCGGCCACCTCAAAGCCGCGCAAGTCATAGTTACGGCAGATGCCCATCTGAAGGTTCTCGAAAGACACCCAAGCCTCCCTGCCTTTCGCCTTCCACGACTTGTATTGCGGGCCGAAGCAATTAATCTGCTTCAAGCCATAGGTCAGGTTCAAGGCAAGATAGCTGAGGCGAT
>CASGED010000082.1 GCA_949300425.1 uncultured Bacteroides sp. | reverse complement strand
GTAAAACCTATAAGGATATTGAAACACGGGCGTAAGGCTAAGTCGTTGGTAAAGTATGGGCTGGAGGAAATCTCTAACGTGCTTTTTCGAACGGCTTATGTCCCAAAATTCAATGTATTCAAATTTTTGTCATGTACTTAAGTAGTTTCTGTATTTTTTCGGTATCAGTCGAGTATCCCGACCTGCTTTAGCTGAGGAGTTAGTCCACCCCAGACTAAATGTTAGTCTAACTCTGGACTAAACGTTAGTCTAAGGTGGACTGTCTCTTTATTTATACTCCAACCAGGTTGTGGCTTCCGTGTCCGTGTCCGTCGTGAAGCGTATCCAGCGGGCTTGGAACCCTTGCGGGAACTCGTAGGTCCAGGTATCTCCGGAGGCTACTTTCTGTGTCTTGTATTCCATCCAGTCGCCACAGCCCGTGGGGTCGGCCTCGATGGTGAACGTCACGTCTGTTGGTGAATGATGGGAGATGGACAGTGTCTTTCGGTCATAGAAACCTATCAGGTAGGGGTCTGACGGTTCGCCCGCTTTTACCTGTGTGTCTTTCCACGGACCGCCTTGTCCGGTTGGTTTTCCCAGCTGCCATAAATCGTCAATGACACCTACCCATACAGCTGCCTTACCATCGTCGGAGACTACTACATGTTCGTTGTACGTTCCCCGTTTGGGGTCTACACCCGTCAGGACAATCATGCCGCGATAGGAGGCATAGTCATGAATGCGGTAGGGGTGCGTAGCGATGGGGCGTATCTTGGCATAACCGTCGGCATTCTCGGCAGGCAGTTCGTAGAAGGTGCCCATGCAGGAGAAGAGGTCGCGCTCCGTAGCCACTTCACGGCAGATGCGGAGTTCAGCCCGGTTGGTCAGCGGTGTGTAAATGTCACTGCCTAAGGGGAGTCTCCAGCGGCGGTCTCTGTCGTCTACTACCAGTACCGAGCCGGCCTCGATGCTGACTACTTGTTGGGGAATAGCGAACTTTGTACGGATGAAATCGGTGGTCGCGGTGTCCGCTTTGTGTACCAGTTCCAGGCGGTCGCCCATTTCGTAGTATCCGGTCTCTTCCATTTTCCCGTCTTTCACGGTGTAGGCAAGTAGTCCCAAGGAACGGCGGTTGTTACCTAAGCCATAGAGCAATCCGCCAGTGAGATTATCCTCTGCCGCATCCACCAGTCCGGCGAATTGGGTGGACGGTTGTGTGGTACGTCGGTCGGTTGCCGTGTAGGTAAAGGTTACGGTAGCTTTTGTACTCTTGTCTGTCTTGACCCGTATCCACTCGCCTCGGTCTTGTGCGGAGAACAATACGTGGGTCGCCTTGCCAGGTCCTACTTCGAGGGTCATCAGTTCTTTCCATTGGCCGTTGCCTTGTTCGTCCACTTCAAAGGTGAAAGTCACCGGTTGTGCGCCTTGGTTGTCTATCCAACCCATGCGTTCCGTCCAACCGGCAAAGAGGAAGGGCTCGGAGGCGGTGTTTGCCTTCACTTCCTCCTTCACCCACACGGCTCCGTCCACCGTGGCCGGTCCCAGTTCATCCGGTTTGCTCAGCGAGGTAAACCATACGTTAGAGTTAGATTGCCCCGGCCCTTCTATCTGTCCTTTGGCTTTGCGTTTGTTCAAGAATTCTTTTTGCGCGGAGTCATCGCAGCCGAACACCAACTCGTCATTCCAGCGGGTAAAGTCGCCTATCACCTTCAGGTAAGCGCTGCGCGGACGGATGCCGGCCGAACGGCTTGAGGTGAATGTTCCGGGGAAACGCCAGAACAGTCCGTGCATGGTCATCAGATAGTCCGGTTCGGCTTCCGTACCCACGTTACGGATGCGGGGCCATTCCGTGTTCCAGCCATGCGCTCCGTCATACGAATGACTTGCCTTGGGCAGGCGGTAGAACGTCCAGCCTTTATCCGCTTCACGCACGCCTAACAGCACGGATTTATGATCCCAACCGGTAGCCCAGATGGGGTCGGTTTCGGGATTGGTGTTGCCATAGATGCCGCCGGGGCCGGTCAACTCGCAGAACTGGTTGCGGCGGATGAGTTTCCAGTCTTTTCCATCCCATTCAGAGAGTGAGCCTGATTGTGCATCGAAGTATTTCATAGCTTCCGGTGTGTTCTCGCCATTGTCGGCATACACCAATACGCCTTGTCCGGAATACATGCCTTTCCCATGCGCTCCCGGCAGCAAGTCTTTGTAAGGAGGATTGTTCGTAGGATCTTCCTTGTGCAGGCGTCTTCCTGCATTCCCGTCTGTATAGAGTTCATTGGTTTGCAGCGTATGCACGTCCACTTCGTAGAATCCTTCTTCCATGGTGCCGATGTAGAGTTTGTTGGCGGGGTCGGTCAGGTGGCGTGCCGTGGCGGTGTAGCGTCCCGGTGCCTGTTGCCAGGGAATGACCCGCACGTTGGAAGCCGAATCGATGAAGTAAGGACCGATGTTCAGTTGTCCCGATTCACGGTGAATCATGCGGTTGGCGGGTGTGCCGCCGATGCTTTCCGAGCGTACAATCAGTTGTTTGTCCGGTGTAATCTGATACAGCTTGTCCGAAGAACCGAAGGGCAGGTGCGGCCCGTAGGTGATAGCCCACAAATCACCGTTCCAAGGCACCACTGCGCCAGTGCCGCACTCGCCTTCGTTGTTGTAGAACGCCAGCCGTGGGTAGATGCCCGAAATGCTTTCCGGTGGCGTTTTCGTCTGTTGTTGGTTGGCGCAGCCTGCCAAAGTAAGCATGGTTGCCAATCCGATGGTGTAGTTCCAATTCATTTTCATGATGTTTGCTATTTATAAAATGATATTTCCTATATAAGGAAACACGCGAGCGGGCAAAAAGTATGAGTCGTAGAGTGCTTAAAAATGCAAAAAGTTGTTTGAGGGGAATGAAAAAGGCGCAGATAGTACATTCTTTTCGGAGAATGCGTAGATGGTAAATGGAAATTTAGCGGGGTGGAGCCCTGCAGTTACAGCGATTTCCTGATGCTGCCGGACAAGGCACGCTACACGGACATCGCCCACAGCTACATCATGGAGTTGAAGTACGTCAATCCCACAGCTACGGATGCGGAAGTGGAAGCAAAAAGCCGGGAGGCGGACGAACAGCTGAAGAAATATAGTGCTGACAAGGTGGTTCAACGGCTTTGCACTGACACGCAATTACATTTGCTGAAAGTGGTTGTTCTGCGGAGCGGAGATGGTCGTGTGTGAAGAGCTTTTTTAGAAGCGGAATACACGGATTAATTTGTTCGCTCACATAAAAAGGCTTCCCCGCCACGCCGTTTATAATGGGTGTGTGCAGGGGAAACTAAAATGCGGATAACATGCTCCGTCAGTTTTGATAAAAGAAGAAGTTGTTTTAAAAGGGATCGTTAATCGGTCACAGTTTTTCAATGGCTTCGGGAGGAAGCCCCGTGATTTGTGCAATCAAGTCGAGGGCGATACCTGCGGCTTTCATGCCATGGGCATTTTTAAGCCGCTCTTGCATTTCACCTTCCACTTTTCCTTTCGCTTCTCCTTCCGCTTGCGCATAGGCTAATTCGGAAAGTCTGTCCCGTAGGATTTTGATGCTTTCGTCATACTTTTCGAGTTCCTCTTGGCTCAACGATGCAAGTTCCACCACTTTTTCCAATTTCTCGAACACGGCTTTACGTGCCTTGAAAGGTAATCTTTGCAATGTTTCCATATTCTTCAATACATAAATCCAACGTTCAAAATCATTCTCGCATTCGTTTTCTTCTTTGTTGAAAGCGGGTAATTCAATAAAGATAAAACGCAGTTTGTCGCTGTATGGTTCGTGTGTGTCTCTGTCTGCCAGCACGATGTCCGTCCGGAGCTTGTGTTGTTGCGTACAGCAGGTCTTTATTAATTTCCTGCCCGAAGATTCGTTTGAATCCTATATCGGTAAAAGGGTTGATAAACTTAGCCATAGTATGTCGCCTTATGTGATTTCATGACAAAGGTACAATAAATAAAGGATCAGTCTGAATATCCGGTTGCATCGGTATGTTTTATCATTCGGGATATCTTGGTAGGTTGTACGATTAGTAATCGTCATGCTGCACGATTAGTAATCGTTACGCTGTACGATTAGTAATCGTTACGCTGCACGATTAGTAATCGTGCAAAGAAGTCAGTTATATGCATCGGGCCATAAAGATTCGTGTGTCTTTTCCCGCAACTGACTTTTCGGATTGACCCTAAATAAATGTGTCTGTAAAATAATAGAATAAAAAGGCTTCCCCGCCACGCCCGGTGCGCGAGAGGGAAGCCCATCCTTTCTAAATAGACAATATACTAATACCTAATTATAGTCTTGTTATCCTTTATCCTTAATATCCTGGGTTCTGTGTCATATTTTCGTTAATCAATACTTCTGTACTTGGTATCGGGAAAAGATACTGACGATCATCCCAGGTTCGTTGCCCTAAAGTATTAATTCCGTATGCTTCCAACGCACTGAAATCAGCACAACCGTTTTCATCAATATCCGGAGTAATGGCCCAGAACCAATGTCCCGGTGTAGTGAAGTTTTCCATATTGGCTTCTTTGGATTGATAAAGTCCATAATTTTTCATATTATATATCTTGCCGCACAACCGCCAACGTAATACATCGAAGAACCTGATATTTTCAAATGCAAACTCCATGCGCCGTTCTGTACGCAGAATAGTACGCAGCTTAGCTTGATCGGTAGTAGTGATGGCTGGATAGCTCCCTACGTCACTTATATTCACACCATAAGCACGGGCACGAACTTGGTTCATACAATCCAGTACACTTTGGTCAATATCGCCTTTTTCAATTTTGGCTTCGGCATACATCAGTAATACATCGGCATAACGTAGAATAATAAGATCTTGTTCTCCCATGAAACCATTTTCCAAACAACTTTCATCCAAGCCTTTCTTTCGAATTAAACCATTGAAAGATGCATATTCTGCATTATTTTTGTTATCCTTGTTCTGAATCTCTTCACCGGTGTTGTAATTCATGACCATATCGCCAGTTACAGGATTTGGGTCATACTCAATCCCCAACCATGTGCTACCCAAGGGAACAATAGTCTCTGCGCAACGCGGGTCACGGTTTAAGAAGGGGTTGTGCGGATCGAATAAAGGAGACTCATCAATGGGTAACCCATCAGTGCAAAGGAATGCAGCCAATAAATCCCAAGTAGGACCATTGGCAGCCCATCCCCCGCTGTTTCGAGGCAAATAGTCTGCCCAATTTATAGCATTAACATTATAAGTTATAGAACGTGGTATCGAAAATAAAGATTCCGTGGTGTTATGTAAACTCTGCAAGAACAAATCCCGGAAACTGGGATATAGTTCATACACACCAAGATCCATAATCTGTTGTGTGCATGAGATAGCTGTATCCCAATCCTCGTTGTAAAGTGCGATACGAGCTTTCATTCCCAAAGCAGCTCCTTTAGTAGGGCGTTGGATGGAACCGCTGGAAACAGGCAGATTTTGAATAGCCACATCAAAGTCTGCATAAATTTTCTGCAATACTTCCGATTTAGCAGTACGTCCCATAGTGAAAGCCGTTTCGATGTCAATGGTGGTATCACTGTAAGGTACGTCTCCAAAAAAAGTAATTAAACGAGAATACATGCAGGCACGTACAAAAAGGCATTCACCCATGTATTGATTTTTTTTGTCTTCTGACATGAATCCTTCCGGCAGTGCTTTTAACTTGTCAATGATAGCATTGTCACGCCCAATGACACGGTATGCGTTTTGCCACATGGTTGATGCCGTTCCATCTTGACTGTTCATACTGCCAAGTAAATAGGTACTTATTTCAGTACGCCGACATTCATCATCAGTCCATTTCTCATCAATGGTGTTCCAAACATTTATTCGGAGCAAATCATTTACAGACATTTCTACTTGCTCTGCTGTAGTGTTCCAGTTATCATTGGTAGCCATTGACAATGGAGTAAGATCCAAATCCATGCAGGAAGTTGTGAAAAACAACCCGCATGTCAACATTAATAGCATATTATTTCTTTTCATGGCACAATGTTTTTAAAAGTTTACTTGTAATCCAAATACTACAGACGAAGTGGTTGGGTGTATGGAACCACTGGCTGGGGTCTCGGGGTCAAATCCATCCGGGTACTGGCTGATACAGAATAAATCGTTACCGGCTACATACATGCGAACCGAACTCATTGAAACTTTTTCTGTCCAAGCTTTGGGTAATGTCCAGCCTACGGTAATGTTCTTCATGCGGAAGTAACGCCCGTTGAACAGCCAATAATCGGATAACTTGTGGTCTGCGCTGTTGCTGTTATTTGATAGTCTGGGATATTTGGCGGCTGCATTTTGTTCATCTGTATTAAATGAACTCCAGTAATTTCCATCAAATGATGTCAAATTTTGCCACATAAAAGTGGTGGTTCTCACCAATTGTTTTCCTACTCCTTGGAACGCCATGGAGAAGTCCACGTTTTTGT
Organism: uncultured Bacteroides sp.; assembly: GCA_949300425.1. Classification (GTDB taxonomy): domain Bacteria; phylum Bacteroidota; class Bacteroidia; order Bacteroidales; family Bacteroidaceae; genus Bacteroides. The sequence goes on along the minus strand of CASGED010000082.1, from coordinate 26,789 downwards.
AAGCCAATGAAACATTTCCGCCATACATGAAACGAGGTTGTGAACCTCCTAACAATACGCGGTCATAATCAGCTGAAATAACACCATCAGGTACTCCTTCCGGACCGGAAATATCTTTATACTTCACACTTCCAACCGCTTGTGTGTTATCCAGTTTGGGCGAATTTGCCAAATCTTCTTCAGTCAAGAACAGTCCGTCGCTTACGAAGCCATACCATTCATCGTATTCACTTCCTTCCATCTTCACCTTATCGCCCAACATCTTTTGTCCACCTAAATCTATCATCTTGGTAACGGCGTCCGAGAAATTGAAACCTACTGAGTAGCTAAAATTGCCTACACAATCGCTCCAGTTTATTTCAAATTCATATCCTTTGGTTTCCATCTTGCCACCGTTACGTTGCGGATTGTCAAAACCTACAAACTTAGGGATTTCCATAGCCAGCAGTATATCGCTGGTTTTCTTTTTATACCATTCACCCGTGAAACGCAGCCGATTGTTAAAGAAGTTAATGTCCACACCAATGTCGGTGGACGCAGTTTTTTCCCACGTCAGATCTTTTACGGCATACGCCCATTGTGAAGCACTTTGGGAAGAAACGATTTGGCCGTTCTGGAAAAATAAAGCGGTACTAAAGTTGATAGCTACTTGATACGGATAATAATTATCCCAAATTCGTTCGTTACCCAAAATACCCCATGAACCACGAACTTTTAAATAGGACAGCCAATCCAAATTGGCATTCTTCATGAACGGCTCCTCACTGATGACCCAACCTGCGGAGAATGAAGGGAAGTTACCCCAACGGTAATCCTTGTGGAAACGGCTGGAAGCATCACGGCGGATATTCGCTTGAATCAGGTAACGGTCAGCCCAACTGTAGGCGATGCGCCCGAACCACGAGCGATAGGCCTGCTCGGTGGCTCCGCCTTCATTGCTCCAGTTTGCGGTTGGTCCCATATCCAGGTAAGGATAATCCGAAATTTGATATTGCTTACGATCGGCTTTCATATCTTCATATTTGGTATAATAACCTTCATAACCACCCATTACATTGATATCGTGTTTACCGAAACGCTTCATGTAATTGATGATAACTTGTGCTGTAATGTCATAGAAATCATTGCGTTCTTCATGGAGGTTAGTAGTTCTTTGATTTCCACGATAACCGGCAATCGTATTAGGGTCTTCAAATGTTGTATAAGGCATGGCTTTCTGGAAATCTTTCTTCTTTGTAAAGATATAACGGGGAGCAACTATACCGGAGACTTTTAAACCATCCAGCGGAGTAATGTAGAGTGAAGCTCGTCCGCCTATTATTGTGTTCCATATTTGTTTGCTTCCACTTTCATACAAATCAGCGATAGGATTTTCGCCACCACCCGGGCGACCTTGGGATATACGACCGTCTGTATAATATGCGCCATAAATAGGCCATTGGGTGATAGCTCTTTCATAAACACCTTGTTCATTATAAGGTTTGTCTATCGCATCATGCTTAAAGTTGAAGTCTAAGTCTGCTCCAATCCATTTGTTGATAGTAAATGTATTGTTTACACGTGCCATAATACGTTCATAGTCACGGTTGTCATACATAGCGTTTATCTTGTCATAAGACAAGGATGCGTTGGTTTTTACATATTTAGTACCGCCAGAAATAGTAAATGTATGGCTGTGTCTTGGCCCAACTTTGTTGAAGACTTCCCGATACCAGTCCTCCACAATCGGATAGTTGTTCGGATCTTCCTTGTTCATCTGCCGATAGTTCTTTATATAATCTTCCGTATAGGTTTGGAACATGCCTCCTGACGGGTTATCGTTATAACGCGTTTCATTGGCCATTTCCATTATGCGTTCAGGGCCTACTGTCCGAGGACGAACCGGAATGTAGTCAAGTCCATATTCGAAATTATAGCTCATTTTCAAATCATTATCTTTGGCACGTTTGGTGGTGATCAAGATGACACCAGCTGCAGCACGTGAACCATAGATTGAAGCAGAAGCCGCATCTTTTAAAACGGTCATGCTTTCAACATCTTCGGTATGAATATCTTCCATATTACCGGGTACACCATCAATAATAACTAAAGGGTCATTCGCACTCAAGGAAGTGATACCACGGATGCGAATCGTAGGATTCGATTCGGGAGCACCTCCGCTACGTGTTACTTGTACACCGGCAGCCGCTCCTTGTAAAGCGGTAGCAAGTGTAGCAGTGTGACGTTCGCTTAATGCTTCACCGCCGACCAAACCTACCGCGCCTGTCAAGTCTTTCTTACGCATCGTACCGTAACCTACCACTACCACTTCGTCCAGCACTTCCGTATCGCTTGCCATGGCAATGGCTAACGTGTTTTTTCCACGTACGGATATTTGTTGCGTGCGGTAACCGATATAGGTTACTTTCAAAGTGGCGTTGTTGCTTACAGATAGTTCGAAGTTTCCGTCAACGTCCGTGATGGTACCGTTGCCGGCACTTCCTTCTTCCAGGATATTGGCGCCGATGATGGGTTCGCCATTCTCGTCAGTTACGGTACCTTTCACTTTTTTCTTCTGTGTGGATTGCTGTTGCCCGTTGCGTCTCTCCACGAAGTAAATTCGTCCGTTGCGGATTTCGTAGGTGGTCTGTGTTCCTGCCAACAGCTTATCCAACGCAGTGCGCAGGTCTACGTTCAGCACCCGGATGGTCACTTTTCGCTCCGCATCGAGTATCTGGTCGCTGTAGACCATGTTCATACCCGTTTGCTTCTTGATGGAAGACAATACGGTTTCTACCTTGGTGTCCCTGTAGTCCAAGGAAACCTTCTGTGCCCATGCCGATAGGGAGAAGCTTAAACACATCGCTCCAATCAGCAGCACCTTTCTTGTTCTACCTTTGTTTCTCATGATGTTTTTTCTATTTTAATTCAAACAAATACTTTTTTAAAGGCCTTTCGTACAAGCTAACACTTGACGGAGGAAAAAGTATGAGTCGATACCCTATTTTTTTTGCAAAAAAAGCATTTCTTTTTTATGAAGAGGCATTCTTCTTCTTTTTTTTGTATATAATTTTTCCCGCTGAAAGTACAAGCGGATTGTCGTCTCTCAATCAGCGCAGTATTTGCTCTTAATCGGCGCAGTGTTTCTCTCAAAATAGCGCACTGTTTTAAGGGTAAACTCTGCGCTGATTGAACGGAAATAGCGCAGTGTTTCTGAAAGAATTAATAAGCTGAAAAATCAATGTAATACATAAGTTGTTACATGGATGGGGAATTTTAAGTGTTCGAATTTTTGCAGTTACTAACAAAACTATGCTTGGGGATATAATAGAAGTTAATTGCAAATGTAAAATAAAATAAGTTTTGGCACGCTCTTGGTGTTACACCATATTATATATAACACCATCTTACCTATCATTGCTTACTTACCCAAGTATCCTTGGATAAACAACAAAGTATCCAAGGATATATAGCCATTTAATCAATCATACTTTAGCAACAGGATTAGGACTGACTGAAAAATAAGAGCCGCAGACATCATCCCGATGCCTGCGGCTCGCTTGCGGATCATACTTATTACACACAATAGATTCCTTTATTTCTGCTTGGGCATTACTTGGTAAGTGCCGTCTTTCTTTTTATTGAAGTCAATGTGTGAGACTATTTCCAGGTCTTTCAATACATCGTCTACATTCACCCGGGAGATGGATAAGGTGAACCGGCTGTCCAGTAAGGAGGAATCCCGCACATCGAACCGCGCGTCATATTGGCGCTCGAGGATCTTCAGGATTTCGCTCAATGGGGTCAGGTAGAAGTTCAAGCTATGTTCTTTCCAGGCGGTGGACTCACGGATGCTTTCCATGCGCTCTACCCGGCATTTGCCGTTCAGGCGGTCGTACTCTATGCGGTCTCCCGGAGTCAGGGTATAGGCCAGCCTTTTGTCATCTTTCAGCCGTACGCCTCCTTCTTCCAAAGCCACCCAAATCTTATTGTCACCGGCATACGATTTTACGTTGAATTTGGTTCCGGTAACTTCTACATCGACTCCGTCCAAGTCTACCACAAAGGGGGCTATTTTCATTTTGGCTACTTCGAAATATCCTTCTCCTTCCAGCCGGACCGTGCGACTGAACAAACCGAATTTCTTTGGATATTTGAACCGGGTGCCCGAGTTGAGCATCGCCGTGCTGCCGTCTTGCAACATCACTTGCATTTGTTCTCCGTAAGGTACGTATACTTCCAGATACTCAGGTTCGGAAAATATGCCGGCACGTTCCGCTAAAAAGGCGGTAAATGTGCCTAAGCATAGGAAAGGGATGAGCACGGCCGCTATCCACAGCCTGCGGCGAAGGCGTTTTTTCTTGGCTTGCTTTATCTCGCTGAGGAAACGGGCTTTCATCCGCTGTTCGGGTACGTCATGGTCCAGCCACGACAAGGCTTCCTCTTCCGTCAGGTTTTTCATCTCCTCCGCCATGTATCCGGACAAAGAGTCTGAGCCTTCGTCGCTGGAAAACCATTTCGCTGTTTGCCTGGCTTCTTCGGGCGTAGCTTTGTCATCCAAGACTTTTTTTATCGTGTTTTTGTATAGTTTCATTTTTCTATTTCTTTGATTTTGTTCAAGCTATTCCAAGGAATACCAGTATGTTGACTCCCATTGCCACAAACTCCCGGCGGAGCATTTTGATGGCTTGTGTGTAATGTGATTTCACTGTGGCCACCGTCAGATGCATCCGTTCGGCAATCTCTTGATTGGATAATCCTTGCCTTAATTTTAGTTTGCATATTGCGGATTTTTGCGAAGGCAACTTGTTGATGGCTAGCAACAACTGGCTGCGCAAGTCCTGTTCCTCATATATCTGTAGGAAGCTCTCATCGGTTTCTTCCGTTTCCTGTGCCAGTTCATAATTCTTCTCATACACCATGGTACGATGGCGCAACTCGTTGAGAACGTAGTGCCGTAAAATGGTGTAGAGCAAGCTGCGTACCCCGTTACGGAAGTCCAGTCGTTTCCGCTCTTCCCAAAGCTTCATGAACGTGTGTTGCACGGCGTCCTCTGCTTCTTCGCCCGATTTGAGGTAGCGGTAGGCGATGGCATAAAGCAGACGGTTGTATTGGGTAAATGCCTGGGCAAAAGCCTCTTCGTTTCCATCCTGCAACTGCATACATAGCTTGGTGTCAAAATCTACATAAATATTCATACCTTTGATGTGATTTTCATGATACTGCTAACGGAATAGCCGTTAAACAATAACAAATGTATCAAAAAAGAATTTGAATCTCCCGCTATGTATGACAGAAAAACAACGTAACGGATTACGTAAAAAATGCTGTCATCTTACTCGTAAAGGTAGAACATGCGTTGCATCATATTCCATTTTTCGTCCGATGTGGATCCTTCTTTGCATACTTGGAACATGGCCATATAGTTTTCCCACTCGGCTTGTCGGGGTAGTGTGGCCAAACGTTTCATGGCCGTTTCCCAGTCGAAGTCGAGCGGGGTTTCTACAATCATAAAGAGGCGGTTGCCCAAGATATAAATTTCCATTTCCAGAATACCCACTTCGCGTATGCCGGCTCTGATTTCAGGCCATGCTTCGGACTCGCTGTGCCGTTTGATGTACTCCGCTATCAAGTCGGGATCGTCCTTCAGATCCATAGTCTGGCAATACCTTTTTACTGGAACGTGATACTCTTGTACTTTGTAACCTTCTGTTTTCATAATCGAGTGTTTTTATAAGTGATTCTTTTTCCTTTATTCCTTATATAGTTAACACTTCATTGGCGGAAAAGTATGAGTGCTTATGAGTTAAAATAGTAAAAAATAGTGGTGATTTATACTTTTTTCAGTTGGCTTCGGATGACAAATACATGGAGGGCGGACACGGTAACGGCCAAGACAAACCCCGTCAGCACGCATGGTATGCACGAAGAGTCGGGAAGTTGTGGCAGGAATTTCTGCAGAAAGCCCAAATAGGCATGCCGCGACAAGGCCACACACCCCACGGCAAGTATCCATACACTCAGGTTGAGTACGATGCTGAGCAGGTAGTAGGGCGTGCCCGCTTGTGTCGGAGTGTAGCCGATGAGCAGGAGGTTGTGCAGTTTCTCGCTGTTTTTTTGCAGCAGCAGGAAGATGCTGAGCATCAGGATGTAGAATGCCAACAGACTGATGAGCAAACCAATGCCTATCACAACGCTGGTGATGAGGCGCAGAAAGTAGGTGGCTTTCCCGGCATCGAGCGCATCGCCTTCGGTTTCGTAACCTTTCTCATCGAAATATCGGTTGATGGCAGGGTCAGCCGGATTGTTGACTTCCACAATCAGGCGTGAAGGACGGGGCTGTTTGCCGGGCGCATAGCGTGTGTTGGCCCAATCCATAAATGTCTGAGGAACAAGGATGGTGTTCAGTCGGTTGGAGAATCCAATGATTTGCCCTCTGAATACTTCGGTCAGGCCGTTACCGCTCAGGCGGATATTCATTTGGACAAGGTTCATCAGGCCTTCGGACAGCTTGGGGAGGTTGCGGCTTTGGGCGAAGCCGAAGTTGTACAGGTTGAGGTAATTGCGCGGGATAACAATGGGGATGACGTGGCTTTCGGGGTCGAAACGCCAACGGTCGAGGGAAATATCCATGTACTTGTCGGGTACGGATTCGAAAAACATTTCTGTAGAGAGCCGGATGCCTGTCCGCTCCATGCCCAATCCGGCTGAGACGTTGAACAAGGAGGGAGTGAAAGCGCCGACGCTTTGTGTGAAAGGTTGGCGGCGCAGGTCTTCCATGTCTTGTGTAGAGAAGGTATTGCTTTTCCCGGTGAGGCTTCCCAAAGTGCTGATTTTACGGGTGGCTACGATGTAATTTTTCTTCAGGAAGCTGTTGCCTTCCGTGAATACGGGCGCTACGTCCCGGTAAAACTGTAGGCCGAGCAACACGATGGTCATGCCGAAGAGGCTGGCCAAGAAGAAGCCGCCAAGCTGTGCGCCACTGATGTGGCGGCGCAATAGTTTCCAGACAAGTCGATTCATAGTTTCAGTATGCTGTGATAGTCTATTTCAAGATGTTTTCCGATAGAAGTAACGAGGATGCCCGCTCCTTGTCGTCCGGCTTCTTCGGCAAGCAATTGCGCCATGACGACCGCGTTGGTCTCATCCAAATGGCTGATAGGCTCGTCCAACATAATGAAATCCATAGGCTGGCATAGGCTACGGATAAAAGCCACCCGTTGTTGCTGGCCGAAGGACAATTTACCGAGAAGTTCATGGGTTTTGTCGGCAATGCCAAGCGCTTCGAAGAGAGCAAGCAGTTCTTTCTTCTTTTTATAACCTGTCAAACGGTTTTTAAGCAAAACGTTTTCGAGCGCGGTCAGTTCAGGGAAGAGGCGCAATTCCTGAAAGAGAAGGCTGAGCGAGTGGCGGCGCAGGCGTGTCCAGGCGGGGCGGCGCAGGGAACGGGTGTTTTGTCCGTCAAAGCAGATGATGCCTTGGTAGTCGTCCCGATAGCCGTACAGGTAGCTGCATAAGGAAGATTTGCCGGTACCGGAGGCGGCTTCGATCAGGTAATATTTCCCTTTTTCGAAGATGATGTCTTGATGCCAAACATCGGATGTCAAGTTGTCACGGTCGGAAAACACTTGGGGGAGTACTTGCTGTAGATGAATGGTGTTCATGGCGTATGTTGAAAGTCAGATTCCGATGAATGTTTTAATAAAATCCACTACTTGTTTCAATGCGTTGGTGTTCTTATCTTTCAATACGATGGATATCTGTCCATACTCCGTGTCGGCACCCATGCTTATATAACTGATGTTTTGAGCCATCTTCACATACGTTTGACGTTCCGGACTCAAGAACCCGATAGCCATTTTGACAAGGGGCAAGTCAAATAGGGATTCGGCGTTAGCTATGAAAGCAATGTGTTTCCCTTTCAATTCATCGGCAAAGTCGGCTTCCAATACGGATGGTTCTGCTTTTTGGGCGATGCGGTCATATTGAAGCGGGTCGCTGGTGAGGAATAAATCCGTGCCGCGGATGCCGATAAATAAGTTTATGGGCGAGATATGCAACTGGTAATCGCCATTGTCCAAACGTTTTATTTGCAGGGATTCTGTCAGACCTTGTGCGTTCATCTGTTCGTAGAGTGATTGCAGAATGTTTTCGTCACTCGTTTCGGCGTAAGCCACGAAAGACGGAGTACCGCTTGCCGACAGGTTTGTGAAGCCTATGGTCATGTCATTACGGAAAGCGCTTAGTAGCGTATGGAGCAGGGCGGATTGCCCGGGTGTAATTTGTTTGCTTACGGTTTCTTCGTTCTGCATGAGTTGATATAATTTTTCTCCATCTACGTTCATTGCCATCAGCATCAGTGTAGATTCAGGGAAATAAGTCAGGTATTTGCCTTCTATGGGGCGGGGAGTGGCCGGGGCTTGTTCTTCGATGAAGGCTTTCAGTGTCTTGTCTTCAGTGTATAAATTGCCTTTCATTTCTATTCTTCCGTTTCCGAAATCCAAGCTGTATATCGCGATCAAGTCTTTCAAGTCGGTACCGCCTGGCATGTTGGTTTGGGGGACGAGCTTGTGCAAACTTTCAGCACTGATGGCCATGCTGATGTCTCCTTGACGTGTCTGTAACTCGTTGAAAAAGTTTTGTTGACGGATGCTGTTTTCCTCCGTTTGGGCAAGCAACTGTTTGGCGTCGTTGTTCATCTGTCCGATATCCATGGAAGAGGGGGCGGCAAATGCTAACAGTGTCGTTTCATTGAAGGCGGTGAATAGTTTTTCGTTGTATGCGTAAGCGTATCCGTCGGCTTGTTGCGGACCGATAAACAGTTCATCCTGCCGGGTAGTTTCGAGAAAGTTTTCTAATTGCTTGTGGTCACTCATTTTGGCTACCATGCCTGTTCGGTCGGCTTGGAAGAAATAGACGGGAGCCGCATAGTCGATGCCTAAGTTCTCCGGATTTTCCATCAAGTTTTCTATTTGTTGTTGCAAGTCCGGGCTGAGTCCTGTTTTTAAAGCTTCGGTGAGTTTGTCCATAGCAGCCTGGTTTTCGGCTTCTTGAATTCCGGCTTTCTGTGCCAAAACTTGCAGGTTGACGGAAACTACTCCTTTCGCGTCACCCGGTATGGCGTTGGTATAGTCTTGCCGTGTGGAGCATGAACTGAATATTGCCAGAATGAACAGGCAGAGGGATAATGTCGCCATCGAGAGGCTCGTATAGGTTCTTTTCATGGATATATGTGTTTTAAAGGGTTGAAAAATCATTTTTATTGGTTCGCAAGGTTCATCAGGTGGCATGCCACTAAAGCGGCAGTCTCGGTGCGCAGGCGTGAAGGACCCAAACTGATGGGACGGAAGCCTTGCGCAAGGGCTTCCTCTACTTCCTCTTCGCTGAAGTCGCCTTCGGGACCTATCAGCACCAATGCGTCTTCGCCTCGTCGCAGGCAATCTTTGAGGAGCAATTTCTCTCCCGGATAACAATGAGCGATGAACTTTTGTCCGTTGAACGATTGCCGGATAAAGCGATTGAAATCAGTCATTTCGTTTAGTTGGGGCAGACGGGCTTTTAAGGATTGCTTAATGGCAGCTACCAATATCTTATGAATACGTTCGGTCTTGATGACTTTTCGTTCGGAGTAGCGGCAGTTGAGGAAAGTCAGTTCATCCAAACCTATTTCGGTGGCTTTTTCCGCGAACCATTCCGTGCGGTCCATGTTCTTGGTGGGAGCCATGGCGATGTGCAGATGTCCTTTCCATAAGGGAGCTTGGGGCTGGGTTTCCAGTACGTTGACCAAGCAACACTTGTTGGAGGCAGTGCTTATTTCCGCCCGATAGAAGTTACCTTTACCATCGGTCAAGGTCACTTCGTCACCTGCCTGTAGGCGCAACACTCTGAGGGCGTGTGCCGCTTCTTCTTCAGGCAGTTCTGCTCTTGTCTGTATGTCGGGAGTATAAAATACGTGCATCAGTCAATAGAGTTTAAGTGTTTGAAGTTGTTTATCATATCACGCAATACGGCAGCCTGTTCATAGTCTTCGTTTGCAATGGCTTTGTTCAAAGACGATTGCATGATTTCTATGGATTGCATCTGATTGGCAGGGTCGTTTTTGAGTTTTTGTTTCTTGTCTTTTTCGCTTACAGGTTTTTCTTCTTTCAAGTTTAGTTTCTCAGCTTCCAAGATGTCTTCGTATATTAAGATGGGCGCTTGCGTATGTAATGCCAATGCAATGGCGTCGCTTGTGCGTGAATCCACTCGGATTAGTTTCTCATTGGCACTCAAAAATATGTATGAATAGAATATCCCATTTTCCGCCCGATAGATGAGTATCCGTAGTATTTTGGCTCCCAAGACTTGGATGACCGAAGCAAACAATTCATGTGTCAGAGGACGGGGTGGTGTGATGCCTCTCAGTTCCATGATGATGGTTTGGGCTTCGGACGCGCCGATGATGATAGGCAGCTGGCGGTCGCCGTCCTTTTCGGCAAGCAACATGGCGTATGCTCCCGCCTGTACTTGACTGCTCGATATATTTACTACTTGTAATTCAACTTTTGGCTTGTTCATTGTATAAATCTGCTAATATGCCAATGGACTATATGCTAATGTATTGATGTGCCAATGTGCAATGTGATTGGCGTCAATACTTGTTTATTTGTGTTTATATCGGAAAACGATGCCAAACAATATGCCGATGACCAAAGCGTAGCCTGCAAAAATCATCCAAATGGGTGTCCAGTCACGGCTTATCAAGCCTCCGCCTTCGGCATATACCGAAAAGACGTCCACTATGGCGCCGCTGGCATATCCTCCGATGAAGGCTCCGAAGCCATTGGTCATCATGAAGAACAGGCCTTGTGCGCTGGCTCGGATATTGGAGTGAGCCTCCATTTCAGTGTACAAAGAGCCGGATACGTTGAAGAAATCGAAAGCCATGCCATAAACAATCATAGAAAGGATGAACATCCACAGTCCGTCACCGGGATTGCCCAAGCCAAACAGCCCGAAGCGGAATACCCATGCAAACATGCTGATGAGCATGACTTTCTTGATTCCGAAGTGTTTTAAGAAGAATGGTATGGCGAGGATAAACAGCGTTTCGCTCATTTGCGAGATGGAGAGCAGGATGACCGAATGCTTAACGCCAAACGAGTCTGCGTATTCGGGGATGGAAGCAAACGAGCCAAGAAACAGGTCTCCATACGTATTGGTAATCTGTAAAGCGGCGCCCAGCAACATGGAGAACAAGAAGAAGATAGCCATCTTCTTTTGCTTGAACAATACAAGCGCATCGAGACCGAAAGCTGAAAGCACCGTTTTGTTTTCATTTCGTTCGGGGGGACAAGCGGGCAGGCTAAAAGCATATAATCCCAGCAGGGCAGCGGCACTGGCGGCTACATAGAGTTGGGCAGGTCCGCTTTTGAATCCCGTAAGATCTACGGCCCACATGGCACAGATGAAACCCACCGTGCCCCAAACACGTATAGGAGGGAAATCCTTCACCAAATCCAGGTTATATTTCTCCAAAGCGTTGTAGGACACTGTGTTGGCCAGTGAGAGCGTTGGCATATAGGCCAGCATGTTCAGCAACATGGCCCAATACATTTGGCTATAATCTGTGACGGTGGAGGCATAGAACAGGGCGCCTGCACCTATCAAGTGCAGAAGTCCGTAAAGGCGTTCAGCGTTTACCCATTTGTCGGCAATGATACCCGTAAGTCCCGGCATAAACAAGGCGGCTATTCCCATGGTGGCAAAGATGGCGCCTATCTGTCCGCCTTCGAAGTGCAGGGTACTTCCCATGTAGCCTCCTAACGAAATAAGCCATGCGCCCCAGGCAAAGAACTGGAGAAATTGCATGGCGGCAAGTCTGAATTTGATGCTCATATTCTTTGGGTTGTGCGTTATTTGGTTTTATAGCGAACAAAAGTACGATGTTGTCAGCAGATAAACAAACCTATGAAAGTTTTTTTGCAAACAAAAGTAGGAGAGAAACGGGGGAAACAGATGGAAAGGGCATATAAAAAAGAAGGGTATCTATCCCAGACACCCAATCTTCATTAACCTTAAATCTAATACCATGAAAAACACGCTGCAAAGATATAGGTTTTATGTTATACAACATAATAATTCGGCGTATTTTTGCGTTGTATTAACTCTTTTTAATCATTTAAGCCTCCCAACGCCTCATTCTACGTATAGAACCAGTCCTTTCAGGTATTCACCTTCGGGATGGTAGATGTTTACGGGGTGGTCGGCGGGCTGCGTCAACTGGTGCAGGATGCGGACATTGCGTCCCGACTGGGCGGCTGCCGTAAAAACTGCTGTACGGAACTGATCTTTGTTGACGGCCTGCGAGCAAGAGAACGTGAACAAGATGCCTCCCGGCTGTATTTTCTCGAAAGCCTTGGCGTTGAGACGTCGATAGCCTTGCAAAGCGTTGCGCAAAGCATCGCGGTGTTTGGCAAAAGCCGGGGGGTCTAAGATGATGAGGTCATAACGGTCGCCCATATGGTCTAAATATTTAAAGGCGTCTTCCGCATAGGCCGTATGGCGGGTATTGTTCGGGAAGTTCAAGTCAATATTCTTGTTGGTCAGGTCGATGGCTTTGGCCGAGCTGTCTACAGAGTGCACCATTCGCGCTCCGCCCCGCATGGCGTACACCGAGAAGCCCCCTGTGTAGCAAAACATGTTCAGCACCGAACGTCCGGTCGCATAACGTTCCAGCAAGGCCCGATTCTCGCGTTGGTCGACAAAGAAACCGGTCTTTTGTCCTTTCAGCCAGTCAATATAAAATTTCAAGCCATATTCCGTGGCTATGTTGTCTGTGCTGCTTCCCCGTAGAAATCCATTCTCCGGATACAAATCGGCTTTAAAAGGCAGGGTGGTTTCCGATTTATAATAGATATTGTCTATCAGGCCCTCCATGACCTCACTCAAGGCGTCGGCTATAGTCATGCGATCCAGGTGCATGCCGGCAGAGTGGGCTTGCATGACGGCGGTTCGGTTATAGATGTCTATTACCAATCCGGGGAGATTATCGCCTTCTCCATGCACGAGGCGGTAAGTATTATTATCCTTACGGCCGGCGATGCCGATGCTGCGGCGCATGTTGAGGGCGACGCTCAATTTTCGTTTCCAGAAACCGAAGTCAATAGTCTCGTCCTGTAGGAAACTGAGTATGCGAACGGCGATACTGCCTATCTGGAAATGTCCTTTGGCTATGAAGTCGTTGTGCGAAGTATAGATTTCTACCACTTCGCCTTCCTCAGGCTGTCCGTCGATGCGGGCAATGGCGCCTGAAAATACCCATGGGTGAAAGCGCTTTAATGATTCTTCTTTACCGGGTTTGAGATATACCTTATACATATATAATAATGTATTTGTTGAATATTACACTTAGGATTGGAGTACGGTTTCTTCTGTCTCATTTTTCTCCGTGTCGGGAGAGGTCGTTTCTATTTTAAAATCGCCCGTTCGCTTCAGTTCTTCCAGTTTATGGTAGATGTTGAGGCACGCCCAGGCATCAGTGGCTGCATAGAGTTGCTGGGGTTGGGTCAGGGTGTCGGCTTCCCAGTTGGTCAGGCGTTGCGCCTTCGATATTTTTTGGCCAAAGAGAATGCCGTAAATCTTTTGCAGGCTCATGTCTTGTATGCCGAAAGGACGGACATATTCTTGCAGTTCAATGACGGCACGTGGTTGGAATGAGGCACGTTTGTGCAGCATCATGAAATCGTCTCGCAAGGATAGCCCTACTTTAGTCACATTCGGAGTCTCCAACAATTGGATGACGGGTAAGGTCAGTCCCGTCAGGTTCAGTCGGAACAGGAAACAGTGTTCATCCGACGAGACTTGCAGCAAGGCAACTTTGTAAGCACGTCCTTTGCTGAACGAAGGGCGTGTCTCGCTATCAATGCCCACGATGGGATATTGGCGCAAGTAAGATACTGCCTTTTCAGCCTCTTGCGGAGTTTGTACGACATGTATCTGACCTTCAAAAGTGGCTTTCGGCATGTCCTTCAGCGCCTCTTTATCAATGGTTCGTTTGATTATCATCATTTTCGTATAGATTTTCTAGAAATGAAACGGATGGAATCAATAAATTAATCCAACGAATCTTCATCCTGGCTATCCCATCGGTTTCCGTATTCTTCCTTGTCGTCTGTGCCTGAGGCGTATTTCACTTCGTGCAAGGCACGCAAGGTGTTCACTAACTTCTGTCCCCAATACAGGCGGAAATTTTCTTGGCAGATGGCCAGTGCATCGTGCATGGTCTCGTTCAGTCCTAACCGGAAAACGAAGACAAAGTCTTTCACATCTTGGTATATGTCGGCTAAGTCTTCTGAAATGTAGCGTGTAACGGGTTGGTCGCTGTACTTCATGTCGCTGACGAAGACATCCAGATAATCGTCTCTGTCGGTCAATATACCCGCCAAGTTGATCCGCATGATTTCGTAGGTCTCTTCCGTGACATAGTTTTCCGGTGCTGTTTCTCCCATTTGCTCGCATGTGGGCAACATTTGCGCTTTCAGATAAAGCAATGGCAATAGTTTCAGTACGGTGTCCACAAAGTCGGCTCTTCGTATGCCTTCGGCTTGCTCCAGATAGCGACAAAATTCGGCGGCCACGGTCACGAACTCCACGACATTGCGGTCGAATATCACTTGGCTTTCTTTCTTCATACGTATCTTATTCCTTAGTTCCTTTTTCCTTCCATATTCATAGACCTTTCTTGTCTATGTCGTCGCAAAGATACTATTTTTGTTGCAACACAACAATAACTCCTATTCTTTTCTGCCTTTATAGACTACTCCCGTCATACATCAAAAGCACTTCCTTGCGTTTTGCCAACGTGGAAGTGCCTCAATTTCAGCTCCGCTTATCCAGATACTCCTGAAAAGCCTGCTTGTAGCTGTCGCTGACGGGTATGTATGTCTTGCCGAAGATGATGCGTCCGCGGTCTACCACACGTATCTTCTCTTTCTGCACGATGAAGGAGCGGTGTACGCGCATGAAGCGGGAGGCGGGCAGCAACTCTTCGACGGCTTTCATACTCATCAGTGAAAGGATGGGTTTGGAGGCACCTTCCTCGTATATCTTGATGTAGTCTTTCAGGCCTTCGATGTAGAGGATGTTGTCCAAGGGTATCTGTATGAGTTTGTAGTCGCTCTTTACGAATATGGAGGTTATTTCCTCTTTGGGTTGTTGGAGCAATTCAAACCATTGCACGGCCTTGTTGGCGGCTTGCAGGAAATCGGCATAGGAGATAGGCTTCAGCAGATAGTCGAGTGCATTGACCCGATAGCCGTCGATGGCATACTGCTCGAAGGCGGTGGTGAAGACAACGCGCGTATCGGGCGACACCATCTTGGAGTATTCAAGTCCGCTGAGTTCAGGCATCTGAATGTCTAAAAACAACAAGTCGACCTGTCTCTCGGGCAATTCTTTCATGGCCTGCACGGCACTGGAGTATTTGCCTGTCAGATTCAGGAAGGGCGTCTTGGCTACATAGCTCTCCATCAGGTCGAGGGCCAAAGGTTCATCGTCTACGATTGCGCAATTCAAGGTCATAGCTCTTATTATTTATATTATATATGTATAGTCAATAGCGATTGATATTCTTTCCCGTCGGGGCTTACGCCATGCTTCCACTCATACCGGCCGGGATAGGTCAGTTCCAGACGCTTGCGCACCTGTTCCAGGCCGATGCCGCTTCCGCTCTTGTCGGCTTCGCTCTTGGGGTAACAGCTGTTGCGTATCTCGCACTTCACTTCCCGCGGGCTTTCCTCGAAGCAGATGCGGATGTAGCTGGGCTTTGTGGGCGAGATGCCATGTTTGAAAGCATTCTCGATGAGAGAGATGAAGATGAGGGGCGCTATTTCCGTGTGACTGTCGGGACGCACGTCGAAGCGGGTCTCTACCTCCACGTTTGCCGAGAGGCGGATGCGCATCAGTTCGATGTAGTTGCGTATGAAGTCCATCTCCTTGCAGAGGGGGACGGTCTCCTGCTGGTTGTCGTAGAGCACGTGTCGAAGCAGGCGGCTCAGGTCCTGCACGGCCTGTTGCGCCTTGTCCGTGTCGAAGGCGATGAGGGCGTAGATGTTGTTCAGCGTGTTGAGCAGGAAGTGGGGGTTGAGCTGGTTGCGCAGGTTCTTCAGTTCGGCCTCCGTGCGGCGTTGCTCGGCCTCGCGGCGGGCGGCTTCCAACTGCGTCCACCGGCGGCTCATCTTGATGGCGGCGCTCAAGCCTGCGGTCAGTATCATGCTGCCGATGTCGCGAAGCATGAAGATGGTCTTGGGAGGTCCCATGGGATGAGGCGGACGGTCGGGGAGCAAGGTGTGCGACAGGAACTCCATGCCGAAGTGCAAGGCGAGCACCATGGCCACGATGAGCGCCACGTTTCCTGCCAGCATCTTCTTTATCCGTCCTTGCGAGAGGAACCGGGGCACGAAGATGAAGTAGTTGACGTAAAACACTATGGCATAAGCGAGCACCATCAGGAGGCTGCGCATATAGTCGTGCCACTCCACGCTGAGACCGCCCCGGCTCATCATGGCGATGGGGAAGGCGAACACGATGCCCCACGCCAGGATGTGCACCATCACTTCCACCGCTTGGGGACGTTTATGTATGTTATCCGGTTTCATCATGCGGCAAAGATAGTGATTTTATTCGTATCTGATGGCCTCTATCGGGTCGAGGTCGGCGGCTTTCTTGGCGGGATACCAGCCGAAGAACACGCCCGTCACCGTGCAAACGGCGAAGGAGAGCAGCACGCTCCACGTCTGTATGTAGATGGGCCAGTGGGCCACGTTCTTCACTATGACCGACGCGCCGCACCCGATGATGACTCCGATAAGCCCGCCCGTGATGCTGATGAGGATGGCCTCGATGAGGAACTGGCTCAGGATGTCCACGCCGCGCGCCCCGACCGACATGCGCAGGCCTATCTCACGGGTGCGTTCCGTCACGCTGACGTACATGATGTTCATGATGCCGATGCCGCCCACCACGAGCGAGATGCCCGCTATGCAGGCCAGCAGCGTGGTCATGAGGTCGGTCGTAGAGTTCAGCATCGTGCTTAGTTCCTCCTGGCTGCGGATGCTGAAGTCGTCGGCGTCTTCGGCCTTCAGCTTGTGGTTGCGGCGCAGTATCTCACTGACTTCCTCCGTGGCATAGTCCGTCATGTCCTCGCTCAGGGCGCTGGCGTAGATGCTTTCCAGGTAGGTCTGCGCCAAGAGGCGTTTCATCACGGTGGAGTAAGGCGCCAGCACGATGTCGTCCTGGTCCATGCCCATGGAGTTGTAGCCTTTGCTTTTGAGCACGCCCACCACGCGGAAGGGCACTTGGTTGAAGCGGATGGTCTGCCCGATGGGGTCGCGTCCGGGGAAGAGGTTGTCTACAATGGTCTTGCCGATGACGCACACTTTGGCGGAGGTCTGAATGTCCTGTTCGGTGAACATCTCGCCCTGCTCCACCGTCAGTTGGCGTATCTCCAAGTAGTCGAGTCCCACGCCGCTCACGCTGGAAGGATAGTTGTTGTTGCCGGCGATGAGCTGTCCGCTGCTGCTGACGTTGGGGCTGACGGCGGCGAGGAAGTTGGTCTCGTCCCTGAGTGACTCGTAATCGGTCAGCTTCAGCGTCTGCATCTCGCTGGGGTCCATGCGCACGCCTCCCCGGCGCTCGCCTCCCGGGTGAATCATAATCATGTTGGAGCCCATCTCGCTTATCTGCGCCTGTATGCTCCGCTTGGAGCCTTGCCCGATGGCCAGCATCGTGATGACCGACGCCACGCCGATGATGATGCCCAGCATCGTGAGGAATGCCCTCAGCTTGTTGTTGGCCAAGGCGCGCAGGGCTATCTTGAAAAGGTTTGTTCCGTTCATAGTCTTATTTAAATGATAATTTATCTGTCTTAGGGAACGCAGAAGACGCAGAATACACAGATGAACGCAGACTTATTTTTTTTTCAGTGCAGATAGGCGAAGCCCTTTATTTCCGCGAGCCTCTGCGCCCGTCTGCGTAGTCTGCGTTCTCCTAATCAGCCCGCTAAATTCCCATTTGTCTTAATCGTCCACATTCTTAGGCAACGCCTCCAGCGTCGCCTGTGCCGACAGTATATTCTTATTAATGGTGTCCTCGGTGACATGCCCGTCGCGCAGGCGGATGTTGCGGCTACTGTATTGGGCGATGTCGGGATTGTGCGTCACGAAGATGATGGTGCGCCCCTCGGCGTGCAGCCGTTGGAAGAGCACCAGTATCTCGAACGACGTGCGGGTGTCCAAGTTACCCGTCGCCTCGTCCGCCAGGATGACGGCGGGATTGTTCACCAGCGCCCGCGCGATGGCCACACGCTGCATCTGTCCGCCCGACATTTGGTTGGACTTATGCTCCAGCCGGTCGCCCAAGCCCACGGCCACCAGGGAGTCTATGGCACGGCGGCGGCGTTCGGCGGCGCTTACGCTGGGGTTATACATCAGGGGGAGTTCCACGTTCTCCACCGCCGTCGTCTTGGGCAGCAGGTTGTAGTTCTGGAATACGAAGCCTATCTTGCGGTTGCGCAGGACGGCGCGCTGGGGCTTCGACATGGTGCGCACCGAGGTGCCGTCCAGCAGGTATTCGCCGCTGGTGGGTGTGTCGAGGCAGCCTAATATGTTGAGCAGCGTCGACTTGCCCGAGCCGCTGGTGCCCATGATGGTGACGAACTCGCCTTCGGTGATGTTGAACGACACGCCCCGCAGGGCATGTACCGTCTCGTCGCCTACGATGAAGTTGCGGCGGATGTCGTGGAGTTCGATTACGGTCTTGCTCATGATAGATGGTTCTTATTGATGGTTATAGTTCTTTACAGCTAAGGACATACGTAAGTCTGCGGTGGACACATACGTATGTCGATGGTGTCGATGTACGTATGTCGATGGTGTCGATGTGCGTACATCGTGAGTGTCGATGTACGTATGTCGTTAGCATCGATGTACGTATGTTGTAATCTACTGGTATACAATGTGTTGTATTTACTTCTTCTGCTTATCCTTCTTGTCGCTTCCCGGAGGGCTCGGCATGAAGGGGCTACGCTCGCCGGCTGCGGGGGCGGGTCCGGCCATTGGCATATTATTTGACAACGTGGCTTCGGTCACCACCTGCGTTCCTTCGGAGATGCCGCCCAGGATTTCGGTGCTGATGCCGTTGCTGATGCCCACCTGTACGGCGTGCGCGGTGAAGGTGTTGCCCTCGCGCGTCCACAGTTTGTGCTCGCCGGGGCAGTCGTTCACCACGGCGTCGGGCGTGATGAGGGGTGCTTCGGGCGTGAAGCGAAGGGCACGGGCGGGCACGCAGAGCACGTCGTGACGGTCCAGCGTGTAGATGGTGACGTTGGCCGTGAGGCGAGGCTTCAGTTTCAAATCCGGGTTAGGGGCGGTGATGACTACCTCGTAGGTCACCACGGTGCTGCTGGTCGAAGTGCCTGCGCTCGTGTCCGACGATTCTCCCAAACGTATCTGCGTCACGGTGCCCTCGAAGGTGTCGTTCGGGTAGGCGTCCACGGTGAAGGTGACGCGCTGTCCTTCCGCCACGCCGCCTATGTCAGCCTCGTCCACGTCGGCCACCACCTGCATCTGTGTCAGGTCGGCGGCGATGGTGAAGAGTGTAGGTGTCTCGAAGCCGGATGCCACGGTCTGTCCTTCCTCCACGTCCTTGCTGATGACGATGCCGTCGATGGGGGCGGTGATGACGGTGTACGACAGGTTGCGTTCGGCCTTGGCCAGTGCCGCCTGGCTGCTCTCGTAGTTGGCTTTGGCCATGAGGTAGTTATACTCCGACTGCTCGTAGTCCGTGTCGGCTATCAGTTGCTTGGCGTGCAGGCCTTTGTTGCGCTCGTAGAGTTTCTGCTGGTATTCATACTCGGCCTTGGCTCCGTTGAAGGCGGCCTTGGCGGAGGCTACTTCGCTCTCCAAGGTGACGCGGTCCATCATGGCGATAAGTTGTCCTTGCTTCACCACGGAGTTGTAGTCCACATAGATTTGGTCGATGATGCCGCTCACCTGCGTACCTACTTCGACTTCGGTGACCGGTTCGATGGTGCCGGTGGCGGTGACCGACTCGGATATTTCGCCCTTTGCCACAGGGGCCGTGGCGTAGGTTATCTGGTGCTTGGCCTTGCTTCCGCCCAATGCCCAGACGGCTCCGCCTATTACCACGAGGGCGATGAGGACGGAGAGGATGATGGTTTTCTTCTTCATATCTGCTTATAGTTTAATCGTTTCTCCTTGATAGAATTTCAGTAGCTGGCGGTTCAGTATGGCCATGTACTTGGCTTGCAGGAGTTGCTGCCGGGCCATGAGGAGGTTGTTCTTCTCGGTGAGCAGCTCCACGGTGTTCTTCATGCCCAGGTTAAACTGTTCGCTGACGAGGGCGAAGCTGGTCTCCGTGCTCTCCACCTGCGCGCGGGCTGCCTCATATTGCTGCTGTGCGCTGCGGGCGTCCAACCAGAGGGTCTCGATGGTGCGGTACAGTTCCTTCTGCGTGTCCAGCAGGTCCAGTTGGCTGGTCTGCTTCTGCAGTTTCGCCTTGCGTATGGCGCTTTTGGTCTGCCGTTGGTCCCAGAGGGGGATGCTGAGGGTGACGCCCAGCGAGTTGTTCCAGTTCTGCTTGATTTGTTCCGAGAAGGTGAAGTCGTTTCCGTTGGTGTTGCTGCTCCCGATGCCTGCTGTGAGGCTGATGCTGGGTATGTAGCCCGAGCGGGCAATCTTGATGTCGAGGTCGGCGGCGTCTACGCTGAGCTTGCCCGACTCTATCTCCGGCCTCAGGGCGAGGGCGGCGCGGTAGACGTCGGCCTTCTGGGGCAGAGGAGCGAGGGCGGCTTCATCGCCCAAGGCTGGCAGGACGAGCACCATCTCCATGTCTCCGTCCAGTTCGAGGAGTTGTTTCAGTTGCAGCCGATAGTCCTGCAAGGTTGCTTCGGAGGTTACCACCTGATAGCGGTCGTTGCTCACCTGCGCCTCCAGTTGTGCCAGGTCGGCCAGGGAGAGGCTTCCCGCCTCATGCAGTTGCTTGCCCCGTTCGTATTGCGCCTGGCTGGTCTCCAAGGTGGCTTCGTTCACCTTCACTGCTTCGGCGGCGTAGAGTATCTGCACGAAGGTCTGGGCGATGCTCTCCTGAATGCTGTTCTCGCTCTCGCTGACGGCCAGGGAGGCGATGCGTTGGTTCAGTTCGTTCTGCTTGATGGTGTTCAGCCGGCGGCCTCCGTTGTAGAGGATCCAGTTGGCGTCGATGCCGTAAGAGCCGTTGTACGATGTCTTGCTTTGGCTGGTGCTGATGTTGTCGCCGCTGATGATGGTTCCGCTCGTGGTGTTGGGACGGTTCACGATGCGTTGGCTCATGCTGGCGTTCAGGCTGGGGAAGAGGGCCGACTTGGATGTTTTCAGATCCTCTTCCGAGCTTTCCGCGCTGATGCGGCTTTTCTGCACGGTGATGTTGTGCGCGAGGGCGTAGTCGATGCACGTCTGCAAGTCCCAGCGGGCGGGCAGGGTGTCCGCAGGCGTTTGTGCTTGTCCGCACACGGCAACGGTGCAGAGCGTCGTCGCTGTAATCAATCTTTTTACCTTTGTCATCATGTTTCTTTTTCTTGCGTATATAAGTATTCTGATGCAAAAGTAACCGTTGCCGGCCTGCGGGCGAAATAGATTAGACACAGGTGCCGATTCCCTCGCCCGGCCAGGTCTTTTTGCCGACGAAATGGCAGATGGAAGGAGGAATATAGGTATTAAAAAAGGAGGGGAAGGCCCCTCCTTTTTAGTTCTGTGCTTCAGCTTCCTGAATCATTTTCTCGCTGGCATACATGTAAATCTCCACACGTCGGTTCCAGTCGGCGGTACGTGTCTCGTCATATTCATCGTAAGCCACGCCTTTCACCACCTTGAACTGTGCGGGCGACACGTTGCAGTCCTGCAAGTAATTCTCTACGGAGTAAGCACGGTCTTTCGACACCTTTACGTTGGCTTCGTAAGTACCCACCTTGTCCGTATGCCCGATGATGGCGATGTCCGTGGTGGGGTCTTCGCGAAGAATCTGCGCCAATTCGCGCAAGGATGCTTTGGCGTCGTTACTCAATGCCGATGAGTTGAAGTCGAACAGGATGCCCGATGCGAAAGATACCTTTACCGCGGCCAAACCGTTGGTGTCTGTCACCTTCTCCACCTCCGCGCCTTCTATCTGGGCGGCGGCTTCGGCCTTCTTGTCCATCTTCCGGCCAATCAGTACGCCGGCTCCGGTTCCTACGGCGGCACCCACGGCGGCTCCGATGGCCGCTCCCTTGCCTTTGCCTATCAAGCCACCGATGATGGCACCCGCGGCCGTCCCCGAACCGCCTCCGATGATTCCGCCTTTAGTGGTGTTGTTCATCGTTCCACAACTGCTGAGCAGTATGCCGGCGCATAGCAGGCCGGCCACAATCTTTACGTTCTTCATTTCTCTTTTATCTTTTAGGTTTAGTATTGAATAGGCAGACTCCGGAGAGTATGCTATTGCAAATGTAGTGACTTCTTTTGAATTTCCATCTGTCGATGTGCCGATATTGAAAACAAATAGGGATAAAAAGGACATCCGTAAGCGGGGGAGGATGTCTAATTTTGCACTCTGGTTTTATTTATGAACTAAAACTTGTCTGCTTATGAACAAAAACTTTATGATAGAAGAACTTTGCATGGAAGATTTGCTTCATGCCAATCCGTTGGGGGCTGAAGTTCACTATGCCGATCAGAATGTCGCGTTGTTGAATAATCTTCGGAACTTCTCCAACCGGGCGATACGTATGTCCGCGGAATTGTCCATGCTCCTGTTTTGCAGGGAAGGAAAGGTGGATTTTACTCTTAATGAAAACACTGACACGCTCAGTCCCAGCAAGTTGGTGTTTTTAGGTTCTAAAAGTGTCATCCGTATCGGTCAAGCCGGTCCGGACTGCGTGTGTGCCGCCATATGCATATCCACCCGGTTCATCCAGGCAGTATTCCATCGTGGTAACGACCTGTTCGGCAAGTTCCTTTACTTGCGTGAGCATCCCGTCATCCGCATCAACGATGAATGGAAAGATTTGTTTACTCCCTACTCTCAAATCATATCCGTCAGACTGCGAAATCCCGGCCGCGCTTATCACCAGGAAGCCATTACGTGCGCCATCGTCGGTATGCTATATGAATTGCTGGCCGACCTTCCGGATGTTTTCCTACATAAGATGGAGAAGAACACCATCCGGCAGGGTGACATCCTATTCCGGCGGTTTACCAAACTGTTGGCTGATGACAACGTCAAGTCCCGTCACGTCGCTTTTTATGCGAACGAGTTGTGTGTTACGCCTAAGTATCTGTCCGCTGTCTGTTCCAAGGTGAGCGGGCGCACCGCTTCGGAGTGGATAAGCGACACTGTGACAGAGCGCATCCGTTACCTGCTGGCGCATACCGATAAGTCCATCAAGGAAATCTCCGAATATCTGGAATTTCCCAACCTGTCTTTTTTCTGTAAATATGTCAAGAATTCGCTGGGCTGTCCTCCCAAGGAGTATCGTGACAGGTTGCGATAAGATGAAAAAAAAGGAGAACATACACAAGGTATGCTCTCCTGATAGTGTTTATTACAAAAGAATTACTTGTTCAGAGCCAAAGCCACGTTTACGGCGCAAGCTACGGTACATCCTACCATCGGGTTGTTGCCGATGCCCAGGAAGCCCATCATCTCAACGTGTGCGGGAACTGAAGAAGAACCTGCAAACTGAGCGTCGCTGTGCATACGGCCGAGCGTGTCGGTCATACCGTAAGAAGCGGGACCTGCTGCCATATTGTCCGGATGCAGCGTACGGCCAGTACCACCACCAGATGCTACTGAGAAGTAGGGCTTGCCGGCCAGGACGCGTTCTTTCTTATACGTACCTGCTACCGGGTGCTGGAAACGAGTGGGGTTGGTAGAGTTACCCGTGATGGATACGTCTACATTTTCCTTCCACATGATGGCTACGCCTTCGCGAACATCGTCGGCGCCATAGCATTTCACCTTGGTGCGGGGACCGTCTGAATACGGAGTCTCTTTGACGATTTTCAATTCGCCGGTATAGTAATCAAACTGGGTCTGCACGTAGGTGAAGCCATTGATGCGTGAGATAATCATGGCGGCATCCTTGCCCAGACCGTTCAGGATGCAGCGCAAGGGGTTTGTACGTACTTTGTTGGCCATTTCGGCAATCTTGATGGCGCCTTCGGCTGCGGCGAAAGACTCGTGTCCGGCCAAGAAGGCAAAACACTGAGTTTCTTCGCGGAGCAAGCGGGCTGCCAGGTTGCCGTGTCCCAAACCTACCTTGCGGTCATCGGCTACAGAACCGGGGATGCAGAAAGCTTGCAGGCCGATGCCGATAGCTTCGGCAGCATCAGCGGCGTTCTTGCAACCTTTCTTCAAGGCGATGGCGCAACCTACTACGTAAGCCCACTTGGCGTTCTCGAAGCAGATGCCTTGCGTCTCCTGGCAAGTCATGTAGGGGTCGAGGCCTGCGGCGTCACAGATTGCGTTAGCTTCTTCAATGTCTTTGATACCGTTCTCGTTCAGTGCGGCCAAAATCTGCTTCATGCGGCGGTCTTGGCTTTCAAATTGTACGGGTCTAATCATAATCTGTTCCTCCTTCTTATTCTTTACGTGGGTCAATATATTTAACTGCGCCTTGCTCTGGTTTGAAGCGTCCGTAAGTACCGGTAACAGCTTTCAGCGCTTCGTTGGCATCAACGCCTTTCTTCACTTGTTCCATGAACTTGCCCATGTGGACATACTCGTAACCGATGACTTCGTTGTCCTTGTCGAGAGCCATGCGGGTGATGTAACCTTCGGTCAGTTCGAGGTAGCGGGTACCCTTGGCCAGTGTGCCGTAGAGTGTGCCTACTTGGCTACGCAGACCCTTGCCGAGGT
Source organism: uncultured Bacteroides sp. (assembly GCA_949300425.1). Taxonomy (GTDB): domain Bacteria; phylum Bacteroidota; class Bacteroidia; order Bacteroidales; family Bacteroidaceae; genus Bacteroides. Next base: position 1,880 of record CASGED010000082.1, on the reverse strand, counting down.
CTTCCAGTCCGGCGCCAATCATCAAACCGCCTTCGGAGAAAGCAGACTGGGTACGTCCGTAAACGATTTGCAGGAAGAGTTCGCGCATGGCCGTGTTGATGGCGTCGCAAACAAGGTCCGTATTCAAGGCTTCGAGGATGGTTTTGCCCGGCAGGATTTCAGATGCCATGGCGGCGGAGTGAGTCATACCGGAACAACCGATGGTCTCTACCAACGCTTCCTGGATAACGCCTTCTTTTACGTTGAGGGTTAATTTACATGCACCTTGCTGGGGGGCACACCATCCGATACCGTGTGTCAGGCCAGAGATGTCTACAATTTCTTTTGCTTTTACCCATTTACCTTCTTCGGGAATAGGAGCCGGTCCGTGGTTGGGACCTTTTTTTACAACACACATGTGTTCCACTTCGTGTGAATAAGTCATAATAGCTCTTTTTAGTTAGTTAATTAAAAAAAGAAGTTCCACTTTAAACTTGCGCAAAGTTAGTGCTTTTCTCCAATTTAGCCAACCGTTCCGTTTTACTTTTTTGCTAAAAATAAGAAATAATCGGTCTCCTTTCATCCGAATGTAATGTAGACATGGCAAGTCAGAGCCGCTCCGCAATGGTTAGCGTGGCTCCGGCATAACGGCTCACGAGTGTTTCCACGTCTTCCGCAGGGCTTAGCTTGTCCAGTGAGTAGGGTGGGGTGAAGGCCTGGCCGATGTCTTTGGGGGTGGTTTTGGTGAACGTGCAACCGGTGAAGTTGATGACGCCCGTGTCTTTGTCCGACTTGCATTCGTAGGGCTTCTTCATGCCGATGAATACGGACTCTTCCACGAGAATGTTCGCTTCCAGGCCTACGCCGATGCAGTAGTTGGCTACGGAGCTGTCGTAGAGGCAATTCACAAGGTGTATTTGTCCGTAGCGCACGCGGGGCATACGTTCGCGGCATCCTTCGCCCCACCAGCAATATTGGAAGGTGGTGCGCAGATGCCCCCGGTCTTGCGTGTGGTTGTCGCTTCCACCCCAAAGGTTGGTGAAACGATGGTCGTCGCTTCCTCCGCTTCCTCCGGCCTGTGGTTCGAGCAGGTAGTGGAACTTGCACCAGGTCACGGCGATGTTGTCCGAAGCGTTTTTGGCGTCGAAGTTGCCGTCCACCCCGTCCTGAAAGTCACAATGGTCCACCCAGATGTTTGTGGTGCCGTCTATGCAGAGATTGTCGTTGCCGTCCACGTCGTAAGCCCCGGCGCTCTTAAAGGTGATGTTGCGGAGGATAAGGTTGTCCGACCCCTCCCGGAAGTAGAGGATGCCCGAGCCTTTCGCGGTACGGTTGGGATTGGTGAGTGCCGAGCCGGACAGGCCGAGGATGGTCTTGTTCCGAGCCTGCACTTTTATCATCGAAGTGACTTCCACTACACCTTTAATATATATAGTAAGCGCTTCCGTGCTTTTCAGGGCGTTTTCCAACTCGGAAGCGGTGGTCACGACACGATTAGCTCCTCCTGCTCCTCCGGTAGGTGTTTTCTCCACGCAGGCAAAGCCGATGGGGGCATTGGCGTCTTGTTCACACGTGCCGTAATCTTCTTCGATAGGGGGAGTTCCGGGCTCTTCGTTGGGGTCGTCAGGTTCTTCTTGACCGGGCTTGTCGGGTTCTTCCTGGTTGGGCTCTTCCGGCAACTCTACGGGGTCGGACGAACATCCGCCCCCCAACAAGACGCATAATGCGAGAATAAAGAGGTATTTCATATTATAATCTATAAATTAAATGATAATTTAGCGTTGTGTTTTATGGCACACAGATGACACAGATTAGACAGATTTACACAGATTTTTATGATGTTATCTGTCATGTCGAGCTTGTCGAGACATCTCACGTAACGCATGAGGAGGTCTTACATG
>CASGED010000081.1 GCA_949300425.1 uncultured Bacteroides sp. | reverse complement strand
TTCTACCGCGTCACCCCCGCCGAAGAGTTAATCAGCTCCTGTTTCCGCTTTGCCGAGGCGGGCGAGGAAGGCGCGAGGCTGATGTCCGCGGCGGACATCTACGCCACGTTGAGGCGGAAGAGTCCCGCGGCGTTGCGGGACTGCACGTGTACGGCGTTCAGCCGCCTGCTGGCGCAGGTGGGGCGCAGGGTGCATACACGGTATGGGAACGGGTACTGGGTGAAATCGGCTTGATTGCTTAGCTATGTGTTTACAATGGCACGCAGATAACGCAGACAGGCGCAGATGAATGTAGATTTTAAAGGGGCTTCGCCCTGTCACCCCGAGCGCAGTCGAGGGGTCTCACGTAATACTTTCTCATACGCGATGTGAGATGTCTCGACTACGATATGACAGGATGAGAACATTAATCATTAAATAAAAATTGCGTTATCCGTGTCATCTGCGGATGAAAAATGAATCGGTACAGATGTATGAAATTCAAATTACAAGTACTATCTTTGCGCCCGTTTTCAAGATAATAAATTAGAATAGGTATTATGATTCGTCAATGCGCCATCCTTTTCGGATGTTTGGCTTTGGGTGAACTGATTGTCTGGCTGACAGACATCAAACTGCCATCGAGTATCATCGGGATGCTGTTGCTCACTCTGTTTTTGAAATTGGGTTGGATTAAGTTGCACTGGGTGCAAGGTATGTCCGATTTTCTGGTAGCGAACCTCGGTTTCTTTTTCGTGCCGCCCGGTGTGGCACTGATGCTGTACTTCGACATCATAGCGGCTGAATTTTGGCCCATCGTCACCGCTTCGGTTGTCAGCACGCTGCTGGTTATTGTAGTCACCGGATGGGTTCACCAACTAACACGTAAAATCAAATGAATTTCCTCGAAAACGAATTTTTCCTGCTGACCGTCACGTTCGGCCTCTTCTTCTTTGCCAAATGGTTGCAGAAACGGACAGGCATCATGCTCCTCAACCCTATTCTGCTCACCATCGCCGTACTCATCATTTTCCTGAAATGTACCGGGGTCAACTACGAGACATACAACAAAGGCGGACATCTCATCGAGTTTTGGCTGAAACCGGCCGTAGTAGCTTTAGGTGTACCGCTGTATCTGCAACTGGAAACGATTAAGAAGCAACTGCTTCCTATCATACTCTCCCAATTGGCGGGATGTGTGGTAGGCGTGGCATCGGTGGTACTGATAGCCAAATGGATGGGAGCCTCCAACGACATCATTTACTCGCTGGCGCCTAAATCGGTCACTACGCCTATCGCCATGGAGGTGGCCCAATCATTAGGCGGCATCCCCTCACTGACAGCAGCCGTAGTGGTATGCGTAGGCTTATTAGGAGGTATGCTCGGATTCAAGACGATGCATCTGACCCATATCGGTAGCCCGATGGCACAAGGTTTGTCCATGGGTACGGCCGCTCACGCTGTCGGCACTTCAGCCGCCATGGATGTGAGCCGCAAATATGGCGCCTTTGCCAGTTTAGGACTAACGCTGAACGGAATTTTCACCGCCCTGCTCACCCCCACGGTATTAAGGATGTTGGGACTGCTTTAAAGAAACATCAGCTTTGCTCAGTCAGCAACCGCTCTAAGTCCTCAGCACTTAGCCGCAGGTGAAACTGACCTTTGTAGGCCACGGAAATTGCACCCGTTTCTTCGGACACGATGACGGCTTGCGCATCGGACACTTGCGAAATACCCATCGCCGCACGGTGGCGCAAGCCCAACTCTTTGGGAATATCCAGATTGTGGGAAACAGGCAAGATGCAGCCGGCGGCCTTGATGCGATGTTTACTGATAACCATCGCCCCATCGTGCAAAGGACTGTTTTTGAAAAAGATATTTTCGATGAGCCGCTGATTGATATTGGCGTCTATCACATCGCCTGTTCGCACAATATCGTCCAAAGGCATGTCGCGCTCTATCACGATAAGCGCACCTACTTTCTGCTTGCCCATACTCATGCAAGCCATCACTATCGGCATGATGTCCTCATGCTCCATAGCTTTCTGATTTTTATTCCCAGTGAAAAAGCGCACAATGGCCTGCGCGTTCTTATGTGACCCCAACGTCACAAGGAAACGGCGTATTTCCTCCTGAAACAAGATAATCAGTGCCAACACGCCCACACTCACCAATTTATCCATGATGGAGCCAAGTAACTTCATCTCCAAAACTTGTGACACCACCAGCCATATCAGGATAAATACCAATATACCTGTAAAGATGTTAATAGAGCCAGAAGCCTTCATCAGCTTATACGTATAGTACAGCAGAAACGCCACCGACAAGATGTCTAAGAAATCTTTTATGCCAAACTCGAAAAACACGATGAAAGTAATGATTAACGGTTAATGATTAATGTCGAATGAGTCAGTCAGCCGACTGACGATACGTATGGTCTCTACTGCCGGACGGACATCGTGCACACGCAAAATGGAAGCTCCCTTTTGCAAGGCGATGGCATGAAGCACGGTCGTGCCGTTCAAGGCGTCTTCTGGCCCGCATTCCAACAGACGATAAATCATCGACTTGCGCGACACACCGACTAATACCGGCAATTCAAAAACAGAAAACTCCTCTAAATGAGCCATCAGTTCGTAGTTTTGCTCCAACGTCTTGCCGAAGCCAAAACCAGGATCTAACACCAAATCATATACACCCAAATCACGCAATTGCTGCACTTTACGGGCAAAATACAGGAAGATATCTTTCAGCAGATTATCATACCGGGGCGCCCGTTGCATATCCAGAGGACGACCTTGCATGTGCATCAGGACGTACGGCACACGCAAGGACGCGACAGTGGTAAACATATCCTTGTCCAACTCGCCGCCCGATATGTCATTGATAACGGCAACTCCGTATTCTTCTACACACATACGCGCCACGTCCGCCCGGAACGTATCCACTGACAGGATTGCCTCCGGCACGGCATTCCGTACGATGGACAGTCCCCGACGCAAACGCGCCATCTCCTCCTTCACAGATACATCAGCCGCACCGGGACGTGACGAATATGCACCCACGTCAATGATGGCGGCGCCTTCCTCTACAATCTGACGGGCACGGGCGGCTATGACCGCATCCGTTTCCATACGGCTAGGGGCATAAAAAGAATCGGGCGTAAGATTGAGTATGCCCATCACACACGGCGTGGAAAGGTCGAGCAATCTTCCGTTGACATTCAAACATTTAGCAATATCCATGTTTACAGATTCATTAAGTTCTGCAAAAGTAACCAATTCATTGACACCTTCAAGCAATTAAAAGTCATTTTTTCATTTTCCCGGTGAATCTACCACTCCATTTTATATTATAACAATGGCGAAAGCAGACGTACAAAGCTCTCCAGCATCTTGCGCGAATACGGGCGTTTCTCCCAATGCTTCAAATGCAGTTGGTCACAATCATGCTGATCTTGCAGGAATACTTCACGCATCTGCAAAGCAAATTCCGTGTCATACACGAAAGCATTCACCTCGAAATTGTGTTCGAAACTGCGAAAATCCATATTAGTAGAGCCTATGGTAGCCAGTTGGTCATCAGAGACCATCAGTTTGGAGTGCAAAAATCCTTTCCGGTAAAAGTAAACTTTGACACCCGCCTTTAGCATATCGGCCAAGTATGAGCAAGTCGCCCAATGCGTCAGACGTGAATCGGCATGCCAGGGTACCATCAATCGTATATCGACTCCGGACAGAGCCGCAGTCTGTAATGCCACAAGTATCGTTTCGGTAGGCAGGAAATAAGGCGTTTGAATATAAAAGTATTTCCGTGCCCGGTAGATGGCCATGGCCAATCCTTGCATAATTTCTTTCCAATCACCGACAGGCTCGCTGGTCACCATTTGCACCCAAGCGTCACCACAGATTACCCCTTTGGGAAAGTAACAAGCCTTAGTCAGCAATGTGCGATCCATGAAATACCAGTCAAGCAAAAACGCCGTCTGCAAGCCATGGACTGCTTTGCCTTCAATCAGCAAATGCGTATCCCGCCAAATACCCCATGAAACTCCACGTACATAGCGTTCAGCCAGATTCATGCCACCGACAAAACCTACACGACCATCAATGACAACTACTTTACGATGGTTGCGGTAATTCATCTTACTGGTAAACGCGGGGAAACGCACTTTCAAGAAACAATGTACCTCAATACCGGCCTCCCGCATGGTCTCAAAAAAGCGGTCAGGCACATGCCAACAGCCCACATCATCGTACAACACACGTACTTCTACTCCCTCCCTGGCTTTTTGCATCAGCACATCACGCACCATGCGACCGATGGCATCGTCCTCAAAGATGTAAAACTCGACATGAATGTGATGCACGGCCTTCTGCATCTCACGCAACAAAGCTTGTAGCATAGCCTCGCCTACCGTAAAAGCTTCCAACCGATTACCATCAAAAGGAAAAGACTGATTCGTGTTTTGAAAAAGAGAAATCAACCGACTGTACTCCTCAGGAATCGCCGCCGAAGACTGCGCCATATACTCCAGCATCGGTTTTTTTAAAAGGCTGTCATATCCTTTCCGGTTTATCATGCGTTCATGCCGCTGACTACGACCAAAGAAAAAGTACAGCACTAAACCAATGAAAGGAAGAAATATCAGGACGAGCACCCATGCCAAAGTCTTTACCGGATTGCGGTTGTCGAGAATGATAACCACAATGATTCCGACAATCAAGCCCAAATAGAGTACGTTGAATACAATATCGGCAATCTGGCCCAACCATACAGTCAAATCTATCATTTGTTCCCCATTTTTATGGGAAACAAATGTAGAAAAAATAAATTAAAAAACAAAACTTTATCAGAAACGACGCGGAGGACGTGGTCCATGCGGTCCGCCAAAACCGCCACGCATGTCCGGACGTTTGTCACGATTGATTTTACCGCCAAAGATATTCAGACGATAGATAAGGTGCAACATGCAATAGCTGTTCACGCCATTATATTCATACACTGAACGGCCGCTGGCGGTCAGTGAGCGACTGATGTTGCTTTGTTGACGCAAGATATCGTACATCTCGAAACTAACGGTCATATCTCCTCTCAGGAAGGTTTGAGCAATTTGCGCATTCCATATCAATTCGTTGCGGTTCATACTGCTGTCCCGATAGCCACGACGACTTTGGTTGGAGATATTGGTATTGAAACTCATGTTCCAAGGCGCATTGATGTTGGTAAACACACCGTAGGCAAATGTATAGGGATTCTGGTTGTTGGAAGGTGTCAGTTTGTCCTTCTCAATAGTATAAGAGAAATTCCCATTCAAACCAACTTCGAAAATATCGTCACGATACGTAGCTCTCAAGTTCTCGTTAAAGGCCAGATTGGTCGTCGTGTTCTTTTGTTCCACAGCATCCGCGCCGCTACCCGAAGTCAGGTAACCGACATTGTTGGTATATCTGATATTGGAGAAAGTACCGACATTGAACTTCTTGTTCTTCAAAGCCGTGTTGAATCCGAACAACCCCATCAGGTTCCAATTACCATTGATGTTCTTTGGCATAGATGTCCAGCCACCGGTCGCCGCGTTATAGGAGCGGCTTTGGCTGATGCTGTTTTGAGTGGCCTGGAAGAAAGAACGAACAAAGATACCCCGTTGCAAATCGGCGATATAATTATTATAGAAAAGGTTGATGTTGTGACTGAACGAAGGTTTCAAATCGGGATTACCTGTTTGGATGCTCAACGGATTGGAGTCATCGGTCACCGGCAACAAATTCTCCATACTGGGCTGACTGCTCCGGCCTCTGTAAGTAATGCGCAGCTGGCTCACCTTGGAGAAACGCATACGGAAGTCAATGTTAGGAGCAAAGTTGAATACACTACGGGTGCTCACCGTGTCAATTTCCCCTTTCTTATAAGACAGCCTTGTATTTTGAGGCTGGAAAGACAAACCTGCATTCAGCTGATACTTCGGACGAATGAAACGCAAACCGATACGAGCATCGTGTTCATACGTCTTATATTCGGCATACTTACTTTGCTCAGCATCCCGATGGTCGAGATAGTCTGAAGGAAGCGGATTGCCCATTTCCCAACCTAAATTGGCAAGGTCGTACGTATTTCGGTCACTTTCACTATAGCTGTATTGGAAGCGATAGCTGAATTGCAGGAAAGTGGCCTTGGCGATAGGCTCGCTATAAGTCAACTGTGCCTGATAACTATAGTTGGATGAAGGAGAAGTGATATAACGGCGGATGATGTCATCCTCACGCGTAGCGTCTTGGAAATAACGGGTGTCTGATGAACTGTATTGCTCATTGTCATTGTCTCCATAACTGAAGCGTCCACGCAACGTGATGTTACGGCCATTGGAACTGAGTCTGCGGTTGGCCTGTAGAGTGGCATTGGCCGACAAGGAATTGCCATCACTTCTTTTCCAATCATTGCTGGTATTAACGCGAATATCTTCCAACGGGTCATCACTCAGAGCAGCGCGGGTCAAAGCAGATAAATCCAGATAATCGTTCGGATTGCTGATGTATTCATACGGGTCAGCATTGAAAGTTCCTGATTGTGAAGTGGAATTACTTTCCGTATCTCCGTATGAAAAGTTCGGGCGGAAAATAATGTTCGTCAACGTGTCCGGACGCCACTCCAACATCAGATTGGCATTAAAATTCATGTTTCTATTTCGACCGGAAGAGTTAGAGTTGGAGAACGACGAACCGGCGCCTCCCGCCAAAAAGTTTTCGGTGTATCCGGTACTAATCTGGTTATTATCCCGGTAATTGTAACGGGCACTGCTCTCCACATCCAGTTTCGTACTGGAAGTGGCGAAGTTGACGCCCACTTCTTTTGTAGTGGTCATACCATTGTTGCGACGCCAACGCGGGCCACCACCTCCGCCGGAGTAGCCTTGGTTATTAACATTATTGATTCGCCCAATGATTGACATTTGCGTAGGCCCACGGAAGTGGTTTATCATGGCACGGGCCGAATAACGGTCTTTGGTACCTCCGGCCACATCGGCGTTGCCAAACCAACCGGTTTCCATTTCTTTCTTCACGGTCAGGTCGAGCACGGTTTCTTCCTCGCCATCATCAATACCGGTGATACGCGCCAAGTCAGACTTCTTATCATAGGTCTTCAGCTTCTCAATCATTTCTACTGGAAGATTTTGCATCGCGGTGGCTACGTCTCCGCCAAAGAATTCCTTCCCATTTACCATGATTTTCGAAATGTCCTTTCCGTTTATCTTGATGTTACCATCTTCGTCCACTTCGGCACCGGGGAGCTTCTTCACCAATTCCTCCAAAGTGGAGCCTTCCGGCGTGCGATAGGCTGAAGAATTATATTGCAACGTGTCTTCCACCACTTGCACTTGCGGAGCCTCGGCCACGATAACCGCCTCGGCCAACATAATGGCATCCGATTCCAACGTCAACGTCCCTATGTTCATGGCTGGTCTTGATGTGTTGAGTTGCAGAGACTTGTACAACGTTTTAAATCCGATGTACGACACCTTCAGCAGGTATTTCCCCGCTTTCACTCTCGGCAAACGGAAGTTGCCTTGGCCATCGCTGGCCACACCTGTCACATACGTACTATCAGGCAAGGCCAAAAGCTGTACGGTGGCTTCCATGGCCGGACCTTTGGTATCTGCCTCCACCAACTTTCCCGTCACCGTAACACCTCTGTTTGACCTTTGGCTTTGGCTTCTACTCTGAGCTACCACCGACAAAGCTACCGCCCAAAGCAGCAAAGTCAGCGTCAAAATTTTCTTCATGAGTCTATTCTTTACTATTTTAAAAAGTTCGATAATTCTGAACGTTTTGACGGGTAGCCCTCACAAAGGTTTAATCAAACAGGAAGCGTTTTACGTTTTTTAGCGACCTTTTTGTTTAAAAAGACGGTCTACTGAAGATTTTTTAAGGCCAAACTCCAAGCAAAGCACATTTATAATAAGGAATATTAGGAATGTAGAACTATCCACCGACATCAAGTCTCCCTTCCACACCCGGAAGAGCATCCCGCCAAAAATATACAACACCGTCAGGAACATGGCATTGCGCACGGCCGAATTGCGTACTTTCTCGGTTTCAGCCGTTTCCCCTTTATGCCAAGCGAAGATTATCATCAACGCTCCCATCATCATCAACAACTTGGAACACTCCTTGTAGAACAAGAGATTTCCATCGGTTACCCGACCCATCAACACCATCAAAAACGGCATAAACAATCCCAATGCAATCACAAAATAGCCCAACGGGCGGCAAAATACTGGCAATAATGCTTTCATAATCTCAAATATCAATAAAATTAGTCGAACAAAGATAATACAAAAAAGCGAGATACGGAACAAGTCACGGAAATACGATTGGAAGTTAATGATTTATGGGAGTTCGACACCATAGAGAATCCGCCTTTCCTCATATTCCTTCAGAATAAGTAAATCCTATACAAGAGCATGAATATCAGAAGAATATGACACATTTCAGGTGTTTTTTTATTATTCCTAAAAAAGGGCCCTGAATTTGCACTTGACAAACTTTGTAGAAACGCTATATTCTGCTTCCGCCCGGAAACGAAAAAGCTCCAATTCCGCTACCCGGAGTTGGAGAGCCTTATCCCGGCGAGCAAGATTTCCACACTCACGCAGGGCATGTTCGTCGGCGCGGTGGCGGACAACTTCAATGAGCGCATCGAGCAGAAAATCTTTCATTGCGAAATAGTGGTGGATGCCGAAAAGGTGAAGCGCGAGGAACAGGCATACAAGCCTATCCCCGTCATCACGGACTTTACCGATGCCGACGGCAACGACCGCATGAAGGAAACGATACAGGAGAACTACAACCGCATCAAGGCGGAGGTGCGGCAGATTGTCGCCGACGAGTTGCAGCGCATCCAGTCCGACCCGGAACTGCAACACCTGTTGCAGAACAAGTAGGACACCGCAGGCGAAAAGAGAAAATCCGTAGCTCGGTTCAGACCGGGTTACGGATTTTCCCTTATAATGAAGAACGCCCCCCAAGTATGCTGCCTTGCGGCTCGCCTGGGAGGCTTATTATCTTTTAGTTTATAACTGTCTTGTTAATCTTGTGATGCAAAGGTAGGCATTTTTTCTTGAATGGCAAGCGCATGAAGCCGGAAAAATGACTATTTCCAGATTTTTTCGTTTTCCCAACCTTCGGCAAAGCCCATTGCGGAAAGTGACGCTACGCCTTTATATTCATCGACCAACGCTTTCAGCCTATCCTTGAATGAAGAAGTGGGATTGGCTGTCTGTAAGAGGTATCCCAACATACAGAAGAAATAATACACCTTGCCACGCTGTACCGTATCAGGATTGCTTATCCATACCAGCCTTTTGGAAAAATGCAGTTTTTCAGGCACGATGCTCATTTCCCTATTCCAAAGCCTTGCATGGTGGGCGCACAAGTTGCGCACGTAGTTCATGGTATGCAGCCATGAGCAGAATGTCTTTGGAGGCAAGCCGAAATAATCGGCTATGCCGTTGATGTCCGCCCTGCTCTTCAATCCCGTACAGATACGTGACAGGTGATTGAAATACATGATTTCCACACTCATCCACGAAGGGGGATTGACCGGATTGTCATATTTGTTCCGGTAGTGCTGGATGAACACCTCAGCCCGGTTACTGTGCAATTGGTCGCTGATATGTTTCTGGATTTCGGCATACACATCGAATGTCACGATGGAGCCGTCACGCAACACACGTCGTTCCGGAGCTTTGAATATGGAAGGATTATCTTGCCAATGGGAACCGTATTTGTGGCTCAACTGATAAATGATTTGTGTCCGGATGGCTATTTCCAGCCGTTCAATGGCATCGAATACGAGCAGGCGTAATTTTCGGTCAAACACGTACAAGTCATACACCATATCCCATGTCGTGCCTTCCTTGAAACTGTCAATGATTGTGCCGTTCTCCTTTTTCTTATAGGGCAGCATATAGGCACTGAGCCGGTAATAGCTGATGTTGGCGAGCAGTCTTTCCGCCCGCGGTATGTCCGGAACAGACATGCCCCTTGACTGCAAAAGGGCGACTTGTTCCGTGTAGCTCAAAGGCGGTTTCTTATATGTTTCCATTCTGTATGTGCATTATAAAATTGAGCCACTTCTTGAAGTGGCGAGCCTTAGCTTTTTCCATCTAAGGGCGATGATGGATACAAAAGTAACCTTTTTCATGGAGAAAACAGACAAGAAATAGCCTTTTCTTCATGGAGACGTATAAAAAACAGGCAAGGAGACGCTTCACGCGCCCCCTTGCCCCGACTCAAAAGGAAATATACAAAAGAACATGGTTTATCTTTTCCGCATCCGTTCCCGTTCTTCGTCTTGCACCATACGCTGGTTCAGTTTCTCCGAAGCCCGGTCAAAGAAATAGGTGCGGCTACCGTTTTTCCGTCCCTTGA
>CASGED010000080.1 GCA_949300425.1 uncultured Bacteroides sp. | reverse complement strand
TGGACATGGCTCCAGGGCGCAGTCTTGGTCCTGTTCCTGCTAAGCAGTACCTTAGCATTCGCACAAAACAGAGTGACCGGTACCGTAACGGACAGAACCGGCGCGCCGCTTCCGGGCGTGAACGTATTGGAAGTAGGTACAACCAATGGTAGCATTACCGACATTGACGGCAAGTACTCCGTTAATGTAGAGAAAGGCAAGACGCTGCAATTCTCCTTCATCGGTTTCGTGACTCAGGACGTTAAGGTAGACCGCAATGTGATTGACGTGGTTTTGGCGGAAGACGCCCAGGCTTTGGAAGAAGTCGTGGTTATCGGTTACGGTAGCATGCAACGTAAGGACGTAACCAGTTCTATTACTACCGTAAAGGCTGACGAGCTGAATGTCGGTGTATTCTCCGATGCGGCAAGTATGCTGCAAGGCAAGGTGGCCGGTTTGAACATCACCACGACCGGTGACCCGAACGGCACGCCGAGTATCACGCTGCGTGGCGCTTCTTCTCTGCGTGAAGGCGCTGCCATGCAACCCTATTATGTAATAGACGGTATTCCCGGTGTGGACATTTCAATGGTGGCTCCCGATGACATCGAGAGCATCGACGTGCTCCGCGACGCTACCGCGACGGCCATCTACGGTTCAAAGGCCGCCAACGGCGTTATCATCATCAACACCAAGAAGGGTAAAGCCGGCCAGGGCCGCACGAACGTGACCTATAGCGGCTACGTTGCCTTCGACAAGATTCTGAAGAAGATGGATATGGCTACCGCCGATGAACTTCGCGCTTATGCGGAAGCGAACGGCAAGACGTTTGCCAACGACATGGGTGCCAATACCGACTGGCAGGACGAAGTGCTCCGCACAGCTATCAGCCACAACCATAATGTCTCCATCACCGGCGGCAATGACAAGACAACCTACATGGCAAGTATCAACTTCCAGGACCGTGAAGGTGTTATCCTCGGTACGAACATGGACCGACTGAACGTACGTTCGTTGGTGACGACGAAAGTCCTCAAAGACCGCCTGGAGATTTCGGCCGGCGTTAACTCCCGTTATGGAAAATCGCAAGGCGTTCCTATGGACGATGAAGGTATATCCGTAATGGACGCCATGAACTATTTCTCGCCGGGTCTTCCCGTTAAGGACGAAAACGGCAACTGGAGCGTGGCTTCCGGTAGCCAGAATGTGAACCCGATGTCTCTGATTTACGAAGATACGTCTGAAACTGTCTGGAAGAATACACAAATCATCGGCAAGGCTACGCTGGAGATTCTGAAAGGTCTGAAGTGGACTGCCAACTACTCTTTCACCAACAACCAGCGGACGTATAGCGAATACCATACGCACCAGACCCAACAACCGGGTATCAACGCGCAGAACGGCCAAGCCAAGCGTAACACTTACTTCGGCCACGAACACATCTTCGAGACCTACGGTAACTACGACGCCACGTTCAACGACGCTCACAAGTTGGCTATCATGGCCGGTTATTCTTGGGAAGAGAAGATGTCGAACGACGGTTTCGGACTGACCGTACACGACTTCTATGATGACATGCTGAAATGGTACCAACTGACTTACGCCAGTACCATCGACGGCATTCCCGCCATCGAAAGCGGTACGAAAGAGACGGTTCGCAACATCTCGTTCTACGGTCGTGTCAGCTACTCGTACAACAGCAAGTACATGATTCAGGCAACAGTTCGTCGCGACGGTTCTTCCGTATTCGGCAAGGACAACCGTTGGGGTACGTTCCCCTCAGTCAGCGTGGCATGGAACATCACGGAAGAGGACTTCATGCAGAACCAAGACGTACTGAGCAATTTGAAGCTCCGTTTGGGTTACGGTGTCAGCGGTAACGCTCTCGGCTTCGGCGCTTATACTCCGTACGAGACTTACGGCGCATCAGGCTTCTTCACCTATAACGGTAAGGAGTGGCGTACATTGGCCGCTACCAAAAACGCCAATCCCGATTTGAAGTGGGAGTCTACGGGCATGTTCAATGTGGGTGTGGATTACGCATTCCTTGACGGACGCATCAACGGTACCATCGAGTTCTATAACAAGAAGACGAAAGACTTGATTTGGAGCTATCCGGTTTCTCAGAACCTGTACCCGTACAGCACCATTAATGCTAATGTCGGCGAGATGACCAACCGGGGTATTGAAGTTTCCATCAACGCCATTCCGGTCCGTACCCGCAACTTCGAATGGAACACGACCTTGACATTGGCCCACAATAAGAATACCGTGGACAGACTTTCCAACGAACAATTCAAGACGGATAGATTTACGCAAGGTGACCCGATGGTTGCGGGAGTTTCGAGCGAAGGATTTACCCAGCGCATTATCGAAGGCGAGCCTCTCGGAACTTTCTATACGTGGGAATTTGCAGGATATAATGAAGACGGCATGGCTTCTTACTATGTAAGAGATGCTGAAACCGGAGAGCGCACGGGAGAAACGACAACAAACCCGGAATACAAAGACCGTACCATCACCGGCTGCGCACAACCTAAGCTGAATTTCGGATGGAACAACACCTTCACTTGGAAGAACTGGAACGCTACCGTATTCTTGACCGGTGTGCTGGGCAATGACATCTATAACGGTTCACGCGCCAACTACACCAGCCCCGAAGTCTATACAGCCGGTAAAAACGTGCTGAAAGAGTTCATCTACGAGCGTCCCGCAACAGATACGGGAGGTAACATACCTTCCGACCGTTTCATTGAGAATGGTTCGTACCTCCGTTTGGCCAACTTCACGTTGGGCTATACGTTCAAGAACTTCAATAACTGGCTGCAAAACGTGCAGTTGTATGTCACTTGCAACAACCTGTTCACCATCAGCGGTTACAAAGGTCTTGACCCGGAAGTGAATATGGGCGGCTTGGCTCCCGGCGTAGACTATCGTTGGAGCGTTTATCCGCACACCCGCACGACCTTGATTGGTTTAAAGGTTAATTTCTAATTAAAACAGACTTATCATTATGAAAACAAATATAAAATCTTTATTTGCCGTTTGCACAGCCGCTCTATTTGTCGGATGTACAGACTTGGATGTACAGATTGAATCCCAATACACGGAATATCCGACCAACGATATTGCGGTGGAAGCCAAAATGGCCGATGTGTATTATCACTTACGCGGTGTCTTCGGGCGTAGATACATGGAAGCGATGTCTTTGTCGAGCGATGAGTACACCGCCGTTTCCTATGGTGGCGGTTGGTATGACAATGGCGCCTATGCTCATCCGAGCCTTCATGATTTCAGAACCGAAGACGCCACGCTGGACTGGATGGGAGAAGTTACCGGAGGTATTACAAAGGCCAATACGGTTATACGCGACTTGGGCGGTGACGAGGCCGGCGAGCTGATTGCGCCTGCCCGTGCGATGCGCGCGTTCTTCCACTTCATTTTGATGGACTGCTGGGGTGACGCTCCTATTTTGGATCACCTGCTTGCTGAAGGCGAATTGGTAGACCGTTCTCCACGTGCCGAGGTTGCCCAATTCATTGAAAAAGAATTGTTGGAAATCATTCCCCAACTTACGGATGAAGTGAGCGACAACACGTATGGCAAGCCGAACAGATGGATGGCGGAAGCACTGTTGGTAAAACTCTACATCAACTGGGCTGTTTATACCGCTCCGTCCGTAGACCAGTACGATGCCGCTACAACTGAAAATGTGAAACTGAACGACTGTATCGCCCATTGCGACAACATCATTCAGTCCGGCCTGTTCAGCTTGGGTTCCATGCCTTACGCTGAGAAGTTCGGTCCGACGAACGGTTCGCATGTGGAAGACTTTATCTATGCCATGCCTTATGACACTTACACGGCTAAGGGCATGCAATATGGCCGTGCGCGTACGTGGAAGAAAGCCGCCGATGTGGCAAAGAGTTATTACGGCATGTCACTTAGCAACTCGGCCGGTGGTTACATGACCATGACTCCGGAGTTCGCAAGTCTTTTCTGCTTAGAGGGTGACCAGCGTAACAACAGCGTCATCCGTGGCACGGCTTATGTTTATAATCCCAATACCTATCAGCCGACATCGGAAGTCGCTTTGGATACGGATGGCAATCCTATCGTTTTGACCAAGACCGTTACCCTTGACAATCCGGGAGATGTCCAGTTAGGCGTAGGCGATGACATTGAAGGTTACAATCAAGGTTACCGTTCGGTGAAGTTCTTTGTGATCGACGATGACTATAAGAACGGAAGAGACCAGTCCAACGACTTGCCGATATTCCGTTACGCGGACATTCTGCTGACCAAAGCGGAAGCTATTGAACGTGGCGGTAATGCTACCAACGGTGACACTTCGATGAGTCTGTTCAACCAAGTTCGTGCGTATGCCGGTGCCCCGCTCCTGACGGAAGACCCAAGCTTGCCGGACATTTTGGATGAGCGCGGACGTGAACTCTTCGATGAGAACTGGCGTAGAAATGACATGATTCGTTTCGGTACGTTTGAAAGTGAGTTCTTCCCGCATTATCACGATTTCCCGACAGCCAATTTCGATAAGACTCGCCGCATCTTCCCGTTGCATACGAATGTGTTGAGCTCTAATCCGAACTGGGTGCAGAATCCGGGTTACTAATCACTTATTCATATATTAGATACATTTTTAAGGTAAAAACAAGCGATTGTTTTATTTAGAGTTTTAAAAATGGGAGCCTTGCGCAAAACCTGCGGTAATGCCATTCCGCAGGGGCGTGCAAGGCTTTTTTTATGCGAAATACGAAAAGATTCGTCGTTGATATTTGCGGTTCTGAGGGCTTTTATTAACTTTGCGCATAAAAATGGAAGGGGAAATTATGAAAGTTAAGACACTACAAGACAGGGAAAGACAGCCGCTAACCAAAGAAGAATTGTTGAAACGGTTGAAGGCTTCGCGTCAACGTAAGAAAGAAAGTGTGGAAATGCTTAAACATATTTTAAAGGTAGAATATAAGAAACGTACAGGACGGGAAGCTACAACATTTGAAGTATGGTAAAACTTAATTGGGAGAGTCTCAATGAGTCATCTCCTTATGGGCTTATATCAAGCGAAGAAAGGCCGCTGACATGTTGGTTTACTACTGATTATGGGGTGAATTATGCCGTAGAATTTAAGGCGGATGATTTATTGCCCATTCCTGAAATCTATCAATTCGTAATTGTAAATATCAATCATCAAAAGTCACCTCGTGATGTAAAATTACGGCAAACTATTCTTAATCTTGTGTACGGTTTTTTCAATCAATGCGATGCGGTGCTGTTGTATCTTTGTGAGACAGGTGATGATAAACAGAGTCAAAGAAGCCGGCTTTTTGAGTCATGGTTTAGGTCATCACCTCGTCAGACTGATTTTGAATATTTAAGTGCTAATATTCGGGATGAGGAAAATATAATGAATTATGTCGCATTGATTACTCGAACGGATAATCCTAATCTTGGGTTAATAAAAGTAGAGTTTGATGAAGCCGTGAAGCTTTTTACAGGCAAGCCACAGTAATATTACCCCGCAAGGGATGTGCAAGGCTTATAAAAATAAAAATAGGAACTTTGCGGAATTCATTAAACAGAACTAATTTGTAAATTTCCATAAAAATGATAGTCGATTTATTACTTGGATTAATGTGGGTGTTGGGCGGATACGGGATGGGTTCGCTGCCTACAGGGAATGGAAAGGATATAGAAGTAGTAGTACATCGCGGTGCAAACGCTTTGGCTCCGGAAAACACGGTAGCTTCCGCGTTGGCGGCTTTAAAGGAAGGAGCAACGTGGATAGAAGTGGATGTACGCATCAGCAAAGACAGTGTGATGTACAATCTGCATGACGAGACTTTAGACCGCACAACTGACGGAGAAGGCTTGTTGCGCGACGCGACTTCTGCGGAAATTGATAAACTGGATGCCGGAGAATGGTTCAGCCCGGCGTTTAAGGGAGCCCGGGTGCCACGTGTCAGCGAAATGCTTGATTCGTTGAAGGGGAAGGCTTCCGTGTTTTTCGATGTAAAGCGGGGTACTCCGGTACGTCCGCTCATAGAGTTGGTACGGGCAAAAGGGTTCGAACACAATAGTTTCTTTTGGTTTGCCGATCCACGGATGTTACAGGAATTTGTCCGATTGGCGCCGGAGATGAAAATTAAAGTGAATGCCCACGACATTGAAAGCCTGAAAAAATGGCAAGAGGTCTGTACTCCGTCTTATGTGGAAATTGCTCCGGCAAACATTACAGAAGAGTTTCGTTCGTATTGTCATGCTAACGGAATACGTATCATGGCAGCTATACAAAATGCGGACATTGAGTCTTATAAAGAAGCGATTGCCGTCCAACCGGATTTGGTGAATTTAGACCGTCCCGAGCTGTGGAAGCAAATTATTCGCGCGCAATAATACAACTGGCTTCCTTGCACGATTACTAATCCTCCGGCCGTACGATTACTAATCGTCACGGCGAACGATTACTAATCGTCACGCTGAACGATTACTAATCGTACCGGACAAGCAGCATTCTTCTGAAAGGAGCCAAGATGTATTCCAGCAAGTATCGGATGAGAAATTAATCAAATGTGGAATATTATCCTTATCTTTGTCTTACATATTAAAATAAGATATACGGATTAATATCATTTTCATTTCATTCATCACCATGAAAAACCAGAGACTCTATTCTTTATTTGTGGCCTGTTGGGCTTTCGTTTTCTATTCGTGTAACTCTTCGACGACGGGGTTTCAACTGCTTTCTCCGGATGGAGACTTAGCGTTATCGGTGGAAAAAGATTCTGCCGGACTGTATGTGTATTCGTTGGCCGATAAAGGTGAAACGTTGGTCGTGGCTTCCCGGTTGGGCTTTGAGGGGGTGTCGCAAGGTCAGATTCCGGGAGCCGATTGGCAGGCAACGGCTTCTACAGCCAGCCATGACGGAGTGTGGAAGCCTGTTTGGGGAAAACGGACGGAAGTGAAAGACCAATACAATGAACTGACCTTGTCTTTTCAAGCCCCTGGGGGAAGGACGGGCGTAGACCGTGTGCAAATCGTATTCCGTGCGTATGATGACGGGGTGGCTTTCCGATATCTTGTTCCGAAGGATGTCAGACAAAGCGAAGAAATAAAACAAGAATGTACCCAATATGGTTTTGCGGGTGACTATACAGCTTGGTTCTATAACGGAGAATTGCATAACTTGGGACCGGACCGATTGAGCGACGTGGAAGGCGAACGTCAGCCCGTCATGACGATTCAGGCAAACGGACGTCAGTTCATGGCGATCCATGAGGCTGATTTGCACAGCGGTGAACCTTTGCTGTTGTCGTCCTTAAAAGGGAATACAACTTTTGAAGTCGCTTCAAAACCAGAACGGTTGGAATCAGGTTATGTCTCGGCCTGGCGGGTCATTCTGCATGGCAATACTCCCGGAGAAATGGTAGATTCCCATTTGATTGAATTGTTGAATCCGAATCCGTCAGGCGACTTCTCATGGGTAAAGCCGGGGGTGGCTGTTTGGGACTGGCGCATCAACGGAGCGATTACGGACGATGGTTTTACGTACACCATGACTTATCCGTCGTGGGTGCGTATGGTAGACTTTGCGGCCGAACAAGGATTCAAATACCTGGTGTTGGATGCCAATTGGTATGGACCGGAGTTTGACGCGAAGTCAGACCCTTTGTCGGGCGGCAAAGTGAATGACGTGAAGCGCATTTTGGCCTATGGAAAGGAAAAAGGTGTTGGTATTTGGCTGTATCTGAATGATGTGGGCGGCAGACAGTTCCCGATAGAAGAGACCTTAAAGCAGTATGGTGATTGGGGGGCGGCCGGTGTGAAATATGGTTTCATGAACGGAACGCCTGAAGAGAAAAACGTAAGGACACAATTGATTACCCGCCTTTGTGCCGAGAACAAACTTTTGGTAGACTTCCACGACGGACCTGTACATCCTTACGGGCAAATGCGTACGTGGCCCAACGCCGTGACCCGTGAATATTGCCAGGCCCAATTGGACGCGCATCGTGTATTCGAGCCGAAAACATTTGTCACTTCGGTTTTCGTAAACATGCTGGCCGGACCGTTGGATATGAACAACGGTATGTTCGACTTGCGTCAAGGACCTACGACCCGTGTGGATGAGAATCAGCCGGTACCTTCGACGGTCGTGTCCGAAGCCGCCCGTACACTAATTACTTTCTCCGGTGTCACCATCCTGCCGGATATTCCGGAAATGTATCGTAAATATCCGGAGCTATTGGCCTTCCTGTCGGCTCAACAAATGCCTTGGAAAGAGAGCCGGACGCTGATGGGCGAGATAGGGTCGTACATCGTGATGATGCGTGAGACGGACAAAGATTATCTGATAGGCGCCGTCACTAATGAAGAGCCGCGCTCGTTGTCCATTCCCCTGTCTTTTTTACCCGAAGGCGTTTATACCGTGCAGCTGATGTTGGACGGGGATGACGCCCACTATCTGACGAACCGGGAATCTTATCAGGTTGAAACACGTGAAGTGAAATCCGGTGATTCTCTCTCGGTCAAACTGGCGGCGGGAGGAGGCGCCTGCCTACGCATTCAGAAACCGGACTCGAATAATTGATAAGATCTGATTTTATCACTTGTAACTTTTTATCTTTTCCCATATATGATTCACAAATATCTTCTAACCATGAGAAAGAGAGCAATCGCATCACTCGTCATCGCTTTTTTCTGTTTCGGAACTGCACAGGCGCAAAACCTGCCCGACCAGAAAGAAACACTGAAAACCATTGTGAAGGTCAACGACTACTTCATGAAGAAGTACAAGGACTACCGCACCCCTTCGTACGTTAAGAACGTGGTACGCCCCAGCAACATCTGGACACGCGGCGTGTACTACGAAGGACTGATGGCACTCTACTCCATCTATCCGCGTGACGACTACTACAAATATGCCACAGACTGGGCGGAGTACCACGAATGGGGCTTCCGCAACGGCACCACCACCCGCAATGCGGATGACTATTGCGCCAGCCAGACGTACATCGATCTGTATAACATCTGCCCCGACCCGGAAAAGATACGCAAGGCCAAAGCCAACATCGACATGCTGGTCAATACACCGCAAGTAAACGACTGGTGGTGGATAGACGCCATCCAGATGGGGATGCCCGTATTCGCCAAGTTAGGCAAACTGACCGGCGAACAAAAATACTTCGACAAGATGTGGGATATGTACGCCTACACCCGCAACACACACGGCGAGAACGGTATGTACAACGCCAAGGAAGGCTTGTGGTGGAGAGACCACGACTTCGACCCTCCCTACAAGGAACCGAACGGAAAGAACTGCTATTGGAGCCGTGGCAACGGATGGGTCTATGCCGCTCTCGTAAGGGTATTGGATGAAATCCCCGCTGACGAAAAGCACCATGCCGACTACGTGAACGACTTCCTCGCCATGAGCAAAGCCATCAAGGCCTGCCAACGCACGGACGGTTACTGGAATGTCAGCATGCACGACGAGTCCAACTTCGGAGGCAAAGAAGCCACAGGAACCGCCCTCTTTGTCTACGGCATGGCATGGGGCGTGCGCAAAGGTTTGTTAGATAGAAATGAATATCTGCCCGTATTGCTGAAGGCATGGAACGCCATGGTGAAAGAGTGTGTACACCCCAACGGCTTCTTAGGCTACGTGCAAGGCACCGGCAAAGAGCCGAAAGACAGCCAGCCCGTCACTTACGACAAAGTGCCCGACTTTGAGGACTTCGGCGTAGGCTGCTTCCTGCTGGCCGGCAGCGAAGTGTATAAGTTGAAATAAATTAATGCGCTAATGTGCCAATGTACGGATGAAGCTACGCTGTCACAGGACATCGGCACATTAGCATATTAAACTTATTCCGCCTTAATCACCACCTCCGCCTTCTGCAACAAAGGTGAAGTAAAGGTGATGCGGATGTCACCCGGCTCACCGATGGTCTGTATGTAAGCTAACAGACGACCCATGTGTACACGTTGGCGATTGTCGCGATGTTCGGACATGTCGTTGTTGGCTCCATTCTCCAAGCCCAGCAGGCGTGCGGGACCTTCCACACGGCACGTGATTTCATTATCTGCCAATTTCACCGGCAAACCTTTCTCATCTACAACCTCTATCTCAATATGCGCCGTAGCCTTTCCGGCAGACAACGTTTCACGGTCTGCTTTCACACGGATGGCATACGGGCGTCCCGTTGTACGCAAAGTATAGCTGGAAAGCACTTTCCCCGACGCGTCACATCCTTCAGCCACTAATTCACCGGCTTCATAAGGGATATCCCAATAGATTATGCCGCTCTTGTCATCATACGGCTTCATCGTGCCTACCTCTTTCCCGTTCAGCATCAGGCGGGCTTGGGGAGCATTGGTGTAGCATACCACCCGGATTTCCTGACCCGGCTCGTAGTTCCACACATCCCAGGCATCGGGCGACACCCAACGGTTCTTCGGATACGTACCGGCATAAGTCACCGGTTCCTCTCTCCACATCGAAGCACGGAACCACGCACGAGGCTTCGGCTGACTGGCAAAGTCCAGCAATCCGGTACCCAATCCGCGTGACGGCCATGCACCGGCTTCGCCCAAATAATCGGTACCTGTCCAGATGAACTGCCCGAAGATAAAGTCACGGTCGCGCACGGCATGCCAGGTATCAATGCCCGAACCCGTCTCGCTTCCGTAGATAATGCGGTCGGGATACGTGGCATGGTCTTCGTCATAGCGGTTCTCCGTATAGTTATAGCCTACAACATCCACCGCTTCGGGATAAGCCGTCTGGTTGGACATCACCACACCCGCCAATGCACCGGTCACGGGCCGGCTGGTATCTACGGCACGCACACAAGCCGCCAGCCTTTGGGCAATAACTCCGATACGCATGGCATCCGGAGCATCGGGCTTATAGCCGCCGAACATGGGCTGGTTGATGGTTGTTCCGTCCAATACGGGGTGTGAATAGGGGTCGTTGGGATAATCCACCTCATTGCCGATACTCCACAGGAATACGCTGGGATGGTTGCGGTCGCGACGCACCATGTCGGTCACGTCCCGCTCTATCCATTCTTCAAAGAAGTCGTAGGAACCCTGATAGCCCGGTTCACCCTTGTTCCATCCTTTTATCCATTTGCGCTTGGGGAATTCCCATTCGTCCGAAGCCTCGTCCATCACCAACAGCCCCAAGCGGTCGCACAGGTCATACAACACGGGAGCCTGCGGATTGTGACTCAGACGGATGGCATTCACGCCGATATACTTCTTCAGATTGAGCAAACGACGCTCCCACACTTCGGGCGGCACAACGGCTCCCAGCACACCGGCATCGTGGTGCAGGCAAACGCCCTTCACCTTCATCCAACGTCCGTTCAAGGCAAAGCCTTTATTGGGGTCAAACTCCAAGGTACGCAGTCCCACATTCGTCTCAGCGGCATCAATCAGTTTCCCATCAGCTAAAAGTTCCGTTTTCAACGTATATAAATAAGGTGTATCCAAGTCCCAACGGTTCGGCTTGTTCACCCGGAGCGTCAAGGTCTCCTTGGCCGTACCAACCTTCCCGTCCGCAATCTTTCGCGAAGCCTTTGCCACTTCCTTGCCTTCCGCATCAAAGAGCGAAGTTTTGACTTCCAGCTTTCCGGAAGCCTCCACGTGTTTCTGCACCTCCACATCCACGGCTACGGTAGCCCGGCGGTCGGTCAATGAGGTTGCTTTCCAGCCAATACCCCACTGGGCAAAATGAATGTCGCCCGCCGAAACCATCCAGACATCCCGATAGATGCCCGAACCGGTGTACCAACGTGAGTCGGCGGAACGGCTATGGTCTACCCGCACCGCCAATACATTGTCCTCACCCTCTTTCAGATAAGGTGTCAGGTCGTACATAAAAGAGATATAGCCGTTAGGGCGCTTGCCCAACAAATGCCCGTTGAGATATACCTCGCTCCGGTTGTACACGCCTTCAAAATAGATGTAATGACGCGCTTGCTTGTCGCTCACCTTGAAATGCTTCCGATACCAGCCGATACCACCGGGCAGATACCCCGTGCAACTGGCCAAGTCGGGCGAAATCTGTCCCTCGATAGACCAGTCATGGGG
The DNA here is from genome assembly GCA_949300425.1 of uncultured Bacteroides sp. Taxonomy (GTDB): domain Bacteria; phylum Bacteroidota; class Bacteroidia; order Bacteroidales; family Bacteroidaceae; genus Bacteroides. The sequence goes on along the minus strand of CASGED010000080.1, from coordinate 957 downwards.
CAAATCCAGCTTGCGCCATTTCGTGTCCTCATAGGCTTTTTGTTTAAAGGTAGAATCATCTTCCAGCCGGAAGAGCCACCCGTCATTAAACTTCTGCGCATTTCCAAACGATACTTGCGCAGCCAACGGAGCTGACAGGCATATCGCCAGCACTCCGAAAATCCAAGTTAATAGTCTGTTCTTCATATTAAATGATAATTTAGTCCCTCCCCATTCCTCCCCCGAAGGGAGGAGGCTCAGGGTATTCAGTTTCATAATTGCAAATATATAAACAAGTAACTAATTTCTTTGTATGATAAATGATAATTTAATTCCCATTTATCGCATAAACTAAATTTGATTCACCACTTCTTCTTTTGTCTGATAATCAATACTTTTATTTCTATGATGTCAAATTGATTACTCCCAATAAGATTACCTTCCTTTGGTAACCTGATTACCACGCCTTGGTAATCCCATTACCTCCCTTTGGTAATCTCATTACCAAGGCTTGGTAATCAGGTCACCTGCAGCATATTTATCCCGTGTAAAGTATATCACATTGCCATACAAATATTTTGTTACAAGCAATGCCTTAGAGAAACGTTTAGAGGAAACTTTGCAACCAACTTGCAACACCGAACGCTCGTTTTCTCCTTCATTCTTCGTACTTTTGCAGCGCAATCAACAAAATGAAGCAATGTGATAAATGGGAATTTAGATGGCACACAGATGACACAGATTTCACGAGATGACCACAGATTTATTCTTTAAACCTGTAGGCGAAGCCCTTTAAAATCTGTGTAAATCTGTCTCATCAGTGTCATCTGTGTGCTATTAAACACAACGCTAAATTATCATTTTATTTATAAAATTATGGCAAATACAAACCGACAAGAATCCTTCCCCATCCTGGGCATGAGTTGCGCCGCCTGCGCCGCCCGCGTGGACAAGACGCTGAACAAGCAGCCGGGCGTG